>JBNKQE010000007.1:0-35276 GCA_050295715.1 Leptospirales bacterium | reverse complement strand
CCGAAAATATGAGTTTATAAATGTCACACCAACAAGATGCAGTCACTTTTAACAGGATCGGTAGAAATTGCAAAATGCTTGATAATGAAAACATTTTCAGATAAATATAGAGATACCGTAAAACCGAAAAACTGAAAGGCGCTGATTTGAAATTGAAATTTTAGGGAATCAGCAGTTAAAATGGATGATTGTAATAAAACCTATAAAATTAGAAAACGTTGAATTCGAAAGATATAATATGATCACTTATTGTAAGCCTGTGAGAATATCTGGATTCAGCACCAGAATGAATGGTTGATCAGTTCGGCTAATTGATTTTGTTTTTGACAAATATATATTATTTTTGTTTATAGATGTATGATTGTATCTTTTGTTAAAAATACACTGAAGATAAGTATGTTACTATTTCTAACGTTTCATTTATCGTGCGTTAGTGCTGATAGAAGCAATCAGAGGATGAGTCTGAGTGCGAATCTATCGAATGATCTTAGCAAAGCTACTCGTTTATATCACGAAGCAACACGTGGTGATCTCAGGGTTTTATTCTATGAACTTGATGCAAATCAAAATATTTTTTCAAAAATATTTTCAAATTTTATAGTAGATAATCAGGATGCGGCAATGATGCATCTTTCAGGTGGTTACATTGTTACAATAGCAGAGATTATTAACTCATCCAATTCCCGTTTAATTGTTGGACCTGAGTATTTAAGGCTGCCCTATCATGGTCGTAAACTTGATCCCGTTTTACCCGATGATTTCCCCCGGGCACTTTCCTGCATCAACTGGAAAGGCAATATAAAGAATGTGTACAATATTACAATTATTGCAGCGGTAACTGCTGTTGTTGCTGCTTCAATTGTCGCATGTGCAAAAAAAGGTGACTGCGATGGAGTGGATCTGTTATTAAATAATCATACCGATAACGATAGAGAAGATACAAATAGCGGAGATATTTTTTCAAATCCTGTATTTACAACCAGGTTGGATTATGAAGGATTAATAGATCCACTGAAGATTGAGGTCCCACCTGGTGGAACCATCTCTACGATAGTTCTGTATAAAAAACCTTATATAGCTATGGATTCATCCAGAATAACAACGTCAGCTAACTGTGTGATTAGATGAGTTAGTATATTTTGTGATACTATATACTTAATGGAAATTCAGCAACTTATAAAAAAGTTCGCTATTTAACCTCGATAGAATCGGTAAAATTGCCACGTATTGCAAGAATTATAACTTTTTATGAGATCCGTCACAATATGGTGGGTTTTTAGTTTTTTTGCATCCGCACCAGGATTTTTCACCATCTAAATCTATTATTTCGCCAATCGGAGACATGCCTGTATCTTCGTTCGCATGGGATCCATCGCAAAAAGGCTGAAAAGATGATAAACCACAACTACACCAGTATTTTTTTTCACCGGCTTGCTGGTTTAAAATATAAGGTCCATAGCGAGCAATACGTGGTGAAAAAGACATTAATATCTCCTGAGGAATGTTATATAGAAATACATTTTAGTAGTTTTCACATTTTCTTTGAAAATCTAAAAATCTTTGTGGTGGCTCAATTAAAAAATTCAATGTCTCCGACGTAAATGGGTGTGTAAAAGTTAAATTATAAGCAAAAAGTAACATACCAAATTTTGAGAACTGAGCCGAAGAACGGGAATATAGTGGATCGCCGACAACCGGACATCCTGAGAATGCCATATGCACTCGAATCTGATGCGTTCTGCCTGTTAGAATGTTCAGATCAACGAGCGTAAATCTCCTGCCTTTTCTTGAGTCAATTGATTCGAGTACACTATATTCTGTTATCGCTTCTCTACCGGATGGATGAACGGTCATTTTTAGTCGGTCTATCGGATTTCGTCGCAATGGTTGTTCGATTCGACCTTCCATTTCCGGAGGCGCTGCCATAAGCCAGGCGAGGTATTTTTTTTTAATATTACGGCTGGAAAACAAGTCTGCCAGTTTCCTGTGAGCATTTTCAGTTTTTGCTATAATCATTAATCCTTCTGTTAATCGATCTAGCCTGTGTACAATTCCGGGGCGAACCGGATCCTGTCCTGGTAGGTCACTCCATATATGGAGAAGACCGTTGATAAGGGTTTTTTTGGGATCACCAGGACCTGGATGAACTGGAATATCGTAAGGTTTATGGATTACTGCAAGATAATCGTCTTCAAAAATTATCGGTATTTCCATTTTTTCTGGCGTCAAATCGTGCATGACCGGATGTGGAACTGTGAACGTAAAGATATCACCGGTCTGAATTTTAAGAGATCCCTTAATTGAGGAGTAAGGACCAGTAACCAAACCGTTTTTGATCCATTTTTGAATCCTATTTCGACTGACTTCTTCAGTTAGAAGTTCGGAAAGCCATTGGTCCAGTCTATAACCATTAAAGTTTTCTGTGACTTCTAACTGGATTGTTTCACCGGGGGAAAATCTATTATTCATAAAGCTTGCGCCAATTATAATCTGGTGGGTATTTTCACCCAGAAAAAAACTTTGCAAGGTATAGGCATTATGAATATATAGATTAAAAAACCACATGCCGATTTTCCAGTCAGGTGGGATCAGGAAAGTGGTTCTAAATGAGACGGTTATGGGTTCAGGAGAATATTTATGAATAAGATAATTAATAAGATGGGATTGATGGTCGCCATTATTTCCATCGCCGTACTTGCAACGAATTGTAGTAGCGGGCAGGTCGAGGAAGCGCCCTCAGATGATTCTCAGAGTACAAATGATTCCCAGAGTAC
Source organism: Leptospirales bacterium (assembly GCA_050295715.1). Taxonomy (GTDB): domain Bacteria; phylum Spirochaetota; class Leptospiria; order Leptospirales; family Leptonemataceae; genus JBNKQE01. Next base: position 32,502 of record JBNKQE010000007.1, on the reverse strand, counting down.
AGAGCAGACTGGATATAGTGTTGAGCAGGCAAACACTTTCCTTGCTGATTTGACTTATGCTCCTTCCTATCCGGATGTAGAAGGAATGGGATTTAAATACAAGGAAACTGTTGTTCCGGAGGAAGATTTCAGAAGCTGGTTAAGTAAATACAAAACTCAGATAGAGCAGGCATTGAGTGCTGTTGATGTAGGATTTGTATTACAAATTACCGGCCATACAGATAGTATCGGTCCCCGTCATCCAGAGGGAGAAAAAAAAGGGAATATTTATTATTCAACCGAGCGTGCAAAGAATGTTTATCGCGCATTACAAAATCTTGGAATTCCCACTGATAAGATGACTTATAAAGGAATTGCTGATGATGAACCTCTACCTCAAACTGAATATAAAGATAGAAGAAATCGTCGTGTAACATTTAAGATTGCACCTTCTGAAGCAGAGTAATGTATTTCGGAAAATTACCGATTATTAAATACAAACCCGTAGATCAATAAACTCAATTGATCTACGGGAGTTCCTGAAGGGGGATCTGTGAAGATACAACTAACAACGGATAAATCCTTTCGTAAATCTCGATCATCGGGAAAAAGTAAAACTGAATCAGTCAAATCCGATTCCCCGAGGAGTCCTTTCCAATCTATACTTGATGAGATTCTTCCTGTTGCAGATCTCAGTAATCTTGAGTTACATGAGCTCTGGAATCGTCTTCCGGGAGCTGAGAAGGAATTACTGGAAAAGCAGACAAACGAAAATCTCGCAATTTATAAAGAACTTGTAAAGAGTATTGCTCAGTCGACAATAAAGAAGAATATTAAAATTATGAAAATGGTTCGTAAATCTCGCGGCGGCGAGAATATGGAGCTTCGTGTAATTAAAATTCTTGATGAACGTCTGAAGAAGATGGTAGAAATGATGCAATCTCAGCGAAATTCAGCATTTCAGCTTATGCGAAAAATGGATGAAATTCGCGGACTGCTACTTGATATGAAAGATGATCTACAATAAAATAACCCGATATATTTTTTCTTCAGTCGCAGGAATATTATTCTTTATTACTATTTCTATACATGGTCAGGATCTTACAGATTTTCCTGTGGGTAACTGGATATCGAAGGAAAATCCACAATGGATCATTCATACTGAATCAGGACTTAAACTGAATATAAACGATCCAACCGGAAGACCTGTTTATAATTTACATATTGAGTCTATTGGTTCCGTTGGCCGCGAAATAAAAGTAAAATTATTCAAAATTGAAAAATTAGAAATTAATGAAGAAGAATCAGCGGATCAACTTGAAAGAATTAAGAATTCCAGTGAAGAATCAGAAAATCCGGAGTCAGAATCACCGGAAGATTTTAATAATATACCACCCTCTTTAACTGAACTCCCGAATTTCTGGGTGAAAGGTGCTGGATACTGGATAATTTTCGATTCGAAAATTATGAGTGTGAGAGTTATAAGAATTGAAGGCAAGAATTCAAAGGAAATTACATTTGATCGAAAATAAGCTTGTTTGAATCTCCGGATGATTCTTTGTGTGATGTAACTGGTTTAATCATGAGTATAATTGACTCTCATTGTCATCTTGATATAATTGAAAATTTTGGAAGAGACCCCGTTGAAAGCCTTGAATATGCCTTTGAGATGGGCGTAGAACGTGTGGTTCAAATTGCAACGAGCTATGATTCATCAATAAGGAATCCACAGGCAATTGCGGAATATAAAAACAGGGCTGTAAAAAATATTCCTGAACTATTCTGGACTGCCGGTCTGCATCCTGAATCGGTAGGTCCGGAAGATAGATTATCTGATCTGCTTGTATACCTGGAACAATCTGTTAAATCAGATAATCCTCCAGTTGCGATTGGTGAGACAGGCCTGGATTATTTTCATACAACTGAAAATATTAGCGATCAAATAGATCGCTTTCGTATACATTTAAAATTAGCATCAGATTATAATCTTCCGATAATACTGCATGTTCGTGACGACAGGTTTTACAATAAGGAAAAACTGGATGCAATCAATACTGCATACAAAATGGTTCAGGAGTTTCCTGGTATTAAGGGTGTACTTCATTGTTATACCTATAGCTATGAAGAGGCTGTCCGTTTTGTAGATCTTGGATGGAATGTATCATTCAGTGGTATTGTAACATACAAGAATGCGAAAATCGTAAAAGATGCATCCGATCGGTTGCCATTGGAATGTCTTATGGTTGAAACCGACGCGCCATTTCTTGCACCCGTTCCCGAACGCGGACGAACCAATGAACCAGGTTTTGTAAAATATACTCTTGATTCTATTGTTAATTCAAGAAATGAAATACATGGTGAAGATAAACAAAATATCAGAAAAACGATATATAATAATACATTAGAATTTTTTGGATGGAAAAGCTATGCTTGATCTGCGACGAATTATTGAAAATCCCGAAGAACTTGAAGAGAACTTAAACAAACGCAATTTTACAAATATTGATATGAATAAGTTGAAAGAACTTATTCGAAATTCCAAAGAGATGAAAGCTATCATTGATGGAATGCGTATGGAGCGAAATGCAGCATCCAAAGAAATTGGTGCCTTAATCGGTCAGGGAAAAAAAGACGAAGCCGAAACCAGGAAAGCTGCTGTAAAGGATCTGGGTGATCGTATTTCTGATGAAGAGAAAAAAGCGGATGCAATTACCGAAGAATTGAGCGATATTATTCTTGGTTTACCAAATTACCTGGAACCTGATGTTCCAACAGGTAAAGATGAAAAAGATAATGAGCTTATAAGAGAAGTTGGAACTATTCGCGAGTTTGGTTTTTCGCCGATTCCCCACTATGATATTGGTGAAAAGATGGGTATTCTTGACTTCGAAGGAGGAGTCAAGCTTGCAGGATCTCGATTTTATAGTTATAGAGGTCTTGCAGCACAATTGGAACGAGCGATTATATCATTCATGCTTGATGTTCATACAGGATTATTTGGATATGAAGAGAGATGGGTTCCCCAGCTTATAAGTGATGAAGGCATGGTTACCACAGGACAGTATCCTAAATTTGCAGGGGAATTTTATAGACTGAATGAGGATGGACTTTCTTTGATTCCTACTGCAGAAGTTCCATTGGTCAATCTCTATAGAGATGAAATTATTCCTGAAGAAAATCTTCCTATTGCCTTAACAGCTGCCAGTAGTTGTTTTAGAAGGGAAGCTGGCGCAGCCGGTCGGGATACAAGAGGACTGGTACGAGTTCATCAATTTCAAAAAGTAGAGCTTGTACAGCTCGTTCACCCGGAGAAATCCCGGGAAATTCATGAAAAAATGTTGTTACATGCCGAAGAGATTCTAAAGAGATTGGAACTACCGTATCGTGTAATAAAACTTTGCTCCGGAGACATAGGTGCTACAGCTGCCAGAACTTATGATCTGGAAGTATGGATGCCGGGTCTTAATCGATATCTTGAAATTTCTTCCATCTCCAATTGTCTTGATTATCAGGCCAGACGAGGAAAGATTAGATACCGTCCTGTTGATAAGAAAAAGAAACCGGAGTTGCTTCATACATTAAATGGATCCGGGTTGGCAGCCGGCAGAACAATGATTGCTATTATGGAAAATTATCAAAAAGAAGATGCGACATTTGATATTCCGGATGCATTAAAGCCGTATTTTAACCGGATATCTTGATTAATACAATATTCAGGCATAAACCGTATAATTGAGTAATTAATGTTGCAGGCTGGTAATCATTGGGAAGCAGGAGTAGGGTTACTGCATGCATCAAAAAATATATCGGAATATGCAATAATTCATAGAACCAGAGCAATAGAAATATTTCAAAATTATGTTATTCATCCGGAACTTCATACAACGGAACTTGAGGATAAGATAGGAAAATAAGAACGTCTGTACCAAACACAGACCAATTGAGTTTGGTACAGACGTGATGAACTTAATGATGTGATTTTGCAATCATCTTCATCATTTTAATATTAATAAAAATGAACCTGAAAAATTGATAAATCAGGTTTGTACGGAAATACTTCGTAAAACCGGTTGGTACCGGAGGATAAAATGTATCTTCGTATGGTTTAATATTCTTAGCCATGAATAACCTTCCATGTGTTTAATTTATAATAAAAAATATCTTCTAGATAAACGTAATCTTTACAGTCTATTTAGCCAACATTTATTTTAAGTATCTATCTTATTCCGGTATAAGAGCCCAGCCCGGTTTTGCTTTTGCCTTGTAAATGAACATATGGTGAAGCATTATTTTAATCCAGTGTGCGCCGAGGCCAATTTCGCCGAAGGAAAATTCAGTATCTCGTCCATAACCAGGATAAGTTTCAAAATCAGGAACAACCGGAAACATGGTCATCGCAGCTGCTGTACCACCGGTAAAACTGGATCCCGCAGAGGCAACACAGGCTGCACCAATCTCTGCAAGTGATGCATGGTGTGTAGGTTCTGTTGCACCTTTGATCATATCTACAACACTCAGCGCAACTGCTTTACCAATCATTGCAGACGGCATTCCAGTTCGTGGTGGAGTCGGGCCAATAACGGTTCCATTTGGTGATTTCATTGGTTTTGAAATTGGATGCGGAGGTGCAAACGCAATTCCAGCTGCAAAAATATTCTTGTATTCTTTATGTTGGTACGTTCGCGGCCAATCGGAAGCTTTCCATTCTTCATATGGTTTTGGTGTATAGTCGGCGTCTACCTTCATCATACCATTTGGAATAAATACCTGGTCCGTAATATCTGAACCGGATTTATCATAGGCTTTCATGCCAGCCCCGGCAAATGGAGGTATCAACATTGAGAAATCAAAATCCATTGAATTGTTAGAACCGTCGAGAAGTTCATAATTTATCTTTCCGGGTTCAACCTTGTTAACGTGTGCGCCGGTTACCCATTTTATATTTCGTTCGGTGAATAGTGATTCTGTAAAAATTCGGCTATGGGTAATATACCCACCTTTCTTAACGTGCATTCCGCCAACGCCAAAATCACCAATAACACTTTCATTTGTCAGGTAAGTAATGTCAGCCATATCGCGGACTCCGCGCTTGCGTAACTCATACTCAACATTAAATATATATTCGAAGGCTGCTCCCTGACAGGTAGCCATTCCATGTCCCAGACCGATAACAATATTTTGCTTCTGGCCCATTTTCATTTTTTCGACAGATTCAGCGAATTTTTCGTTTGCCTGAGCAGCATGTCCGGCTGTACAGACTGACTGTGTATGCAGTTCCGGACCAAGTCCTTCGGTTGCCGCGAAATTAAGCTTAGGGCCGGTGGCATTTATTAGATAATCGTATGTAACTGTCTCAGTTTCACCTGTCCTATTTTCACTTGTATGTTCTATAGTAACATAAGGAGAGGATTCATTTGTTCCACCCTGTGGATGAATGCTGATTGCTTTTGCTTGTTTGTAATCGATTCGCATTTTTTTGAAAATAGGGGCGAGATCGAAAGTTACATCCTTCTCTTTCATTAATCCAACACCTACCCAGATGTTGGATGGAATCCAGTTCCATTTACTGTTGGGAGTTACAACTACTACTTCATGCTTTTTACCAAGCTTTTTTCTAGCAAAAAGTGCAGCAGTATGACCTGCTATTCCCGCTCCGAGTACTAATACTCTAGCCATAAACTATACCTCTTATATTTGTCTTACATATTTTGTAACATAATCAGATTAGATGCTGATTGTATTAATTGATCAGGTCATAGATCCAACAATGTATTTGTCAGATTATACCGAGCGTAATTTAGAAGAGGGACTTGAAATCAGGTTACATAAAAATATCGAAAAAATTCGATTTATGACTTTTTAATTCGTAAATAGATAGTATTCAATACAGAATGAATGATAATTGTTAGTTAATCTAATTGATTTTCTACAGCTGATTTGCTGACAGAGCTTGTGTGCTCTGACTTCTTTAGAATACGACAAACTATCAATCCGGAAACATGATATATTTCATGTGTTAAAATATAGTTCTTTTCAAGCAGCAAAGGAACAGGATTCATCAGTCTTCTTCCGGAAATACCTGTGGTAATAACAAAGAAAAAGTAAACAGGAATCATTATTAATTTGCGAATAAAACGTGGAAGTCCGGGTCCACTCCCGTCATAAAAATCTGTTACATACCATAAACCTCCCGGCTCAAGAAAAGAGTCCAGATGATTCACCAGTTTTACTAAGTCTTCCGGTGAGAATAAATCGAGAAAGTAATTTGTAATCAGTGTATCATATTTATTCTTACTCTGAAACTGATATATATCAGTTTCAAAATATTGAATCTTATCCCTTTGTTGTTGCGTAAGATTCTTACAGTATGTCCGGGATATTTCAATCATCCTTTTTGAAATCTCAACAACATCACATCTTTGAAAATTGACTTTTCGGGCTAAATAATTAAGAAATCTACCATTTCCTTCACCGGGAATTAAGATATTTCTCGATAGCGATAGATGTGATACAAGACTTTTTTCCATTCTTCGAACCGATTTAAAAAAGACAAGTGTTAGAAGAAATTCGTAAATGGGAGCAACCAGGTTAAATCCGATTTTAGTGATAGACCAGGTTCTCATAAATAATATTTTATCGCACTCCATAAAAATGGAAGGGAATTTAGAATGAAAAGACGATCTCCGATTTTTCGAAATCGTTCATTTTTATTAAAAAAAACAGGTTTCCAGCATGTAAGCAAAGGAAAAAAATTCAATAGTAAAAGTGGGAGAAAAGTTAAAAAATTATTGGGAAATGAGTTTAGCATAAACCATACGCTGGTACTTGATGCCAGACTCGATAATAAATAAATAAAAATGCATATATTGTTCTTACCAAACTGTGTTGTTATTGATCGATGACCATCACGTATATCAAGATCATGTTCCATAAATGAAAAGAAAAGGAGATTCAATACAGCAGAACTGAGTAGAAGAACAAATCCTGCTATCGCCTCAATGCTCAAGTTTCGGGCTTCAATGAATGGAACAAACCAGACACCTGTTGTATAGATGACTGCTATAAATATTTCTTTGATATACCAATGAAAGGAATAGTAAGAGAATATTACATGCAGTAAACTGATAATTCCAAGAATAAGTCCGGCAATGAAGATATTTTGCGGCAGGGTCAATATGGCAAGTAATGGAATCATTGCACCGGTAATCAGTGTGAGAATTCCCAGGGATTTAAGAAAATTTCTATGAAATTTATGACGTTTAATTTTTGATTCGGGTCCTGTTTTCAGGCCATCCATTATATGATCTGCAGTATAGATAACCCATACGGTTATCGGAAGAATAATCCACCAGCTCCAGGGTGGTGATGTTTCTGTCAGAAAAACTGCCAGCATTCCGCTCGATAGTGCTCCTAAAGAGACATCAATACTGAGGAAGCTGATAAGATCTTGAAGATTTATTGTTGAAAATGTATTACCTTGTTGAGCCATAATCCTGACAGATCGGTTAAATCTTAAATGCTCGAAATTATTGTAAATGAACAAATTTATAAGACGGTTGTAAAGTCGTGGATACCTGCTACAAAGAAGTATTTATGGATAGCTACAGCTGATCTGAAAGATATGCATATGGAGAAAAATGGAAAATTTGTACCCTTTATTTCTATAATGTCTGATCTTGTTGAAAAAGGTATTGAAATACGTTTGTTACATGGAAAGGAGCCAGGCGAAAATTTTAGAAAAGACTTTGATAGGTTTCCTTCGTTAATAAAGTCCGAACGATTTGAGAGAGCTCTCTGTCCGCGGGTTCATTTCAAGGCAGTTATTATCGATGGGAAGCGAATGTATATGGGATCTGCAAACCTTACTGGTGCCGGTATGGGACCAAGGGGCAAAGAAAAACGAAACTTTGAAACCGGTTTAATCACTGATGAGTCCCGGCAAATCTCGAAAATTTCCGATTATTTTGACAGTATTTTTTTAGGAACTGAATGTGAAAAGTGCCAGCTGCGTAAAATCTGTCCTGATCCTATTGACGCGTAAACAGATATTACAATAGAAATAAACAAGACTGAAAAATAAAACATCGGTAGCCTGGAACAAAAATGAGCTTCCCGGTAAATACAGAGAAGCTCCGGTTATGATCCGTTATTTATTGCTTAATGCGGTAACACCTGGCAATTCCTTACCCTCAAGAAACTCAAGTGATGCGCCTCCGCCGGTTGAGACATGTGACACTTTATCTGATAATCCTGATTTCTTTATTGCAGAGGCCGAATCCCCTCCGCCAATCACTGTGGTTGCTCCGTTAGTCGTAGCTTCGGCCAGAGCATGAGCGATAGCAAAAGTTCCTTTTGCAGTTTCCTCAATTTCGAATACACCCATGGGTCCATTCCAGATCACAGTTTTCGCATTTTTTACGATTTTCGATAGGGACTCTATTGAATCGGGTCCAATATCCAGACCAATTTTATTCGCGGGAAGATTTTCCGCGCTTGCCACTGTTAAATCCCCAACTTTTCGTGCTGCGAAATCAAAAGTATCACTGACAAGAAAATCAGTTGGTAAAACAATCTTATCGCCTGCTCTTTCCAGTAAATTTTTCGCTGTTTCAAGGCGATCGACTTCCAGAAGTGAATTACCGATCTCCAGGCCTTTTGCTTTAAGAAAGGTAAATGTCATTCCACCACCAATGATGATTTTATCAACGAGCGGCAAAAGATGTTCAATCACCATTATTTTATCAGAGACTTTGGCACCTCCGAGTATAGCAATAAAAGGACTCTGCGGGTTTTTAAGAACCCCGCCCAGGTAATCCAGCTCTTTTTTCATAAGGTATCCGGAAGCGCAAATACTAATAAATTTAGTGATCCCTTCCGTTGAAGCATGGGCACGGTGAGCTGTACCAAAAGCATCATTCACGTAAATTTCAGCAAGAGATGATAATTCTTTTGCGAAACCTTCTTCGTTTTTTTCTTCTTCCGGGTGAAAGCGGAGGTTTTCCAGAAGAAGTATTTCACCATTTTCAAGTTTTGATACTTCGTTTTTTACTTCAGGACCAATGCATTCGGGAGTGTAACAAACCGTTTTACCTGTAAGCTTTCCAAGAACTTCAGCTACAGGCTTCATTCGCATAGAATCAACCACCTGACCTTTTGGTCGACCCAGGTGAGACATGAGAATGACTCTGGCACCTTTTTCAGTTAAATAATTAATCGTTGGGAGCGCGGCTCGAATTCTTTTATCATTATCGACTTTGCCACCATTGATAGGAACATTGAAGTCCACGCGGACAATGACTTTTCGTCCTGAAACATCTAGATCTTCAATAAAAAGCTTATCAGCTACACTCATTCTTTTTCTCGCGATTTGAAATATTCTAATTATGTGATAAGAGACCTGCTGCAATAACAGCAGGTCAAAGAAGCTTAACTTACTTAACAGTATCCATATGGGCGATCATATCAAGGCACTTGTTTGAATAACCCATTTCATTATCATACCAGGATACAACTTTGACAAATGTGTCGGTGAGCTGAATTCCTGCAGAAGCATCAAAGATAGATGTTCTCTTATCGCTGGTGAAGTCAGTAGAGACCACTGAATCTTCCGTATAGCCCAGAATTCCTTTCATGGAAGTTTCTGATGCTTTTTTCATCGCAGCTTTAATATCATCATACTTTGCCGGTTTTTCAAGGTTTACAGTGAGGTCGACTACGGAGACATTCACTGTTGGCACCCTGAAGGACATTCCGGTAAGTTTTCCATTAAGTTCAGGAATAACTTTTCCAACTGCTTTTGCAGCTCCGGTGGATGATGGAATTATATTATTAAAAGCAGCTCGACCGCCTCTCCAGTCTTTCATTGAAGGTCCATCAACAGTCTTCTGAGTTGCTGTAACTGAGTGAACTGTTGTCATCAGACCATCTTTTATTCCCCAGTTATCATTTAGAACTTTTGCTATAGGAGCAAGACAGTTAGTTGTACAGGAGGCATTGGAGACAACAGACATATCAGCTGAATATTTTTCGTGATTTACACCCATTACAAACATTGGTGTGTCATCTTTTGCTGGTGCCGAGATAAGAACCCTTTTTGCACCGGCTTTTAAGTGTGCGCCGGCTTTTTCAGTAGTTGTAAAAAGTCCGGTGGACTCTACGACATAATCCACTCCCACGTCATTCCATTTAAGGTTTGCAGGATCTCTCTCGCTTGTAACCCGGATCTCCTTGCCGTTGACGATAAGTTTTCCGTCTTTATGATCTACATCACCTTTGAATTGACCGTGAACTGTATCATACTTGAGCATATAAGCCATGTAATCCACGTCGATCAAATCATTGATCGCGACGACTTCAATATTATCTCTTTCGGCAGCTGCACGGAAGACAAGTCTTCCAATACGTCCAAATCCATTGATTCCTATTTTAATAGTCATTGGTATCTCCAGTAGGTCTTACATAAAAAATATTTAGTATATGAAGACTGGTTTTTTGTAAATTTTTTCAAGCAGGTTGAGCGTCATAATCATAACGTATGTACAAATACCATAATTAATCTGAAATGCGCAGATAGAGTATTCTCTAATCCGTAATAACCATCAAGCTTAATTCACCATTTATAGAGTCAACATTGATAAAAAGATGTGTAAGGTCAGAAATATTAAAATTCTGACCTTACGGATGGATTATTTTACAACAGTAACACTACAATGTGCATGATGCACGACTCTGTCAGAGACTGACCCCATCAAGAATCGACCCAGACCGGACAATCCCCGGCTTCCGATAACAATCATATCAAATTTTTCATCGCTGGCAATTTCCACAATTCGATCAGCCGCGTAGCCTTCTTCCACTCTACGATTCCATTTGACGTTTTCTTCATCAAGCATAGGGTGAATTTTTTCAAATCTTTGTTCGGATATCCATTTTATACGATCTGCACCTGGAGGAGCTGCATCATAATAACCGGGTAGAGGACCAAACTCTTCAATAACCTCAAGAATAGTAAGCTCAGCATTCGATGCACGAGCCATTACTATCGCCATTTCCAGTGCTTTTTTTGAGGATTCTGATCCATCGATCGGAACAAGAATTTTTTTAATAAACCTTTCCATAACTATCTCCTGTCCTGGATGCGTGTTGGTATATTTTATGCAAAATACCTTCTTAATTTATAAGACGATAAAGGGCAACAGCAATCTACAAATTAGCTATGTTGCACTCGAAATGGTTATCCAAACAGATATTATTCATTGATTTTCGGAAGAGTGTAATGCATGGCGCCTGTCATTTTATTAAATGGAGCATACGACTCATACTTATGTCGGAGCAGACCGTTAAGTCTCTCCTGGATTTCATTTATCTGCTGTGAATCCTCAACATCCGTAAAACCGAGAGATCTATATCCCTCAATAAATTTCTCACTGGAATTACGAAGAATTATTATAAGATCTTTTATGGGCGTAGTAAGAATTTCAGGACGGTTGACAAGTTTTTCTATTACCTGTCGGTCAATATCAAATTCTTTGCAATCAGTAGACACGAAATGGTCATAAATATATAGTGTATCATCAATCCGTAGTCCACTTACAGAAGCCTGAATGTCATTCCGCAGAACTCCCACAACCGTAAGACTTCTGGACAGCAAAGAGCTGTATTTGAAAAAATCAATTTCCAGATCACCACTGTCTTCCATTCGAAATTTATAGAGTTTCATTTGCTCTTCATGATCTAGAGCGGCGCGACGTATTTGAAATTTTTCGTATTTCTTTTTTATCCACATTCCAATGGCTACAACAAGCGAAATAGGAGCCTGTGAGAAAAAAGAGCGCCATATACCAAAATACCCATCATCTTGAAGCTCAGCGACAATGTCAGGTATGATATACGGTGCGATTATAATTACGGTAAGCTGCATTACAACCTGAATCGGAATTTGCATGAGTACGGGAAATGGTTTCAGTCCTTTCCAGAAAAGAGCCCAGTGTGCAGTGATCAGAGCAATTGTGAAAAATGCAGCCGACTGTCCGCTTCCTCGAAACATATCTGAATAGGCAGGTGAAAAAATTGCTACAGTTTGAAGTATACTTACTATTGCTGGATAAAGCCAGGTTAAAGGCGACATGACTGTATCGATTTTTTATCCCCTTTTTTATGTATAGGATTTTTCGTTCTTTTCTCTCCCCGAAGCTACTTTCCAATAAATTTCAGACAATTTACACTTGTAATCCAAGTTTTTATAAATTGACTGGTAGTTTAATATGTTCTGTTAATCGGACAATATCAAATATATAAATTCCGGAGCCCTCATAATGGCTGTTAGTAAAAAAAAGACGGGCAAGAAAACTGTTAAACCAGGATCAAATGTTAACTCCAGTAAGGTAAAACAAGTCACTCATATTTCGACTGAACTCAAAAGAGAAATGACTGTTTATCAAAAAAACGAAATTACAGAGTATACTATTTACATGCGCCTGGCTGCTGTTCAGAGTGATCCATCAAACAAAGATGTGCTAATGCAGATTGCAAATGATGAAAAGAAACATTATGAATTCTGGAAACAATATACTAGAGTCGAAGTTCCACCTGACAGATTTAAGATATTTATTTATTACTGGATCGCACGAATTTTAGGGTTAACATTTGGAATTAAATTGATGGAACGAGGAGAGCAGCAAGCTCAGGAAAACTATACATCAATATCATATGTGATTCCGGCAGCTCAAAAAGTATCTGATGACGAAGAAGATCACGAAAAGATGCTGCTGGATTTGATACAGGAAGAGAGACTCAATTATGTCGGTTCAATCGTACTGGGTCTAAATGACGCACTCGTTGAATTAACAGGAGCGCTCGCCGGATTGACTTTCGCACTACAAAATACTGACCTTGTCGCACTGGCTGGACTTATCACAGGTATCTCGGCTTCCTTTTCAATGGCAGCATCTGAGTATCTATCTACAAGGGCAAATGAAGAGATGGCTGAAGCACTGAAATCGTCTTTTTATACAGGCATTGCTTATATTGTAACAGTCGCATTTCTTATTACTCCATACTTCATTTTTTCTAATCCGTATGTATGTTTGACATTTACAATTTTAACAGCATTAATGATTATACTGGTATTCAATTTTTACATATCTGTAGCTCGTGATTATTCATTCAAAAAAAGATTTTTTGAAATGGCAGCATTGAGTGTGGGAGTTGCTGTATTATCATTTGGAATTGGTTCATTGGCCAGGTTCTTTTTAGGTGTGGATGTATAAAAAGAGGACCGGATGATTCCGGTCCTGAACAATGAACGATAAAATTGATAATCAGAGAATCTTTTAAGATTCCCCATAATTGGGTATTGACCATCTCTTTCAATCATGACCTTCCGGCATGCTCGTGTTCCGGTGCCAGTATTTTATCCAGGGCATAAAAGTCAAAAATACGTGAGATACTGTCTTCCATATAAATTACAGTAGCTCTTCTTCTGGGCGTAGTCATAATAATCATATGATCTAAAAACTGTGAGTCAATTGTTTCATCATTTTCAATAGATTCCAGGGACTTTTCTTCCATTATGTAATGTTCCCAGAAATCTTCATGAGATCCAAAAATTTCTAAATCTGGTGGATTTAAATAGGATTCAATTAACCTGATGAGTCTATGAGCCTCATGACCGGGTAAATATTTTAAGATGTCATCTTTTATTGCGGACATATCCGGATTTGTCTTAAAAATTTCCGAGGCAATCCACCTGGCAGGTTCCGGAAGTGAAGTATTCATTGCATGAGTAATTTCATCATTTGAGGGGCGAAGTCCACCATCTTTGGAGTGTTCGAAGAATAGTTTAATGTTTGATATCTCTTCATCTGTCATCAACCATTGATTGTATTCACCTACTTCTCTTCTACCATGAGCTCTCAATCTTTTTCGAATAACTTCGTTTGTAAATCGCTCTGTAACAGAGGGACAAATGAAAATCTCTCCAAGATCAAAAAGAAATCCATCTTGATTAAAATTTTCAATATCAACTTTTTGAAAATGTATATTATCTATAATAATTTCTTTGAGATTTTCCATGATCATCACCTTTTCAATCCTCTACTGAGAAAGTAATCACTGTATTTTTATAGACCAGTATTTTTCTATTGGGCTACACTGACGTACTATCTACCTGTTATGGTTTGACGAACAAATCATTGTTCTTGAGTGGCAAAACGCGAGGTTTGAATTGAGGCATGAAAGCATGAATTACATGAGAAAGAGAAAATATGAAAAATATTGAATTCATACAATATAAAAAAAATTCAATTTTTTTTGTGAACTCAATTAGAACCTCAAATCAGGTTCACTGTTTTGATTCAAAATTCAATCAAAACAGATGATTTATTTATGTTCTTACAGCTTTAATTGCCGTTTTAATCCATAATATCCTTGCAAGATACCATATGTTTCTAAATTCTTTGTTTCAGTATGGCAAAGAAGAAGACTACCGGTGGCTCATCTAAAAGCGGAAAATCAAACTCCAGCAAAAAGAGCCAGCAAATTACAACAAGTGAAATTGTAAAAACAGATATCCAGGGGGCTATCCAGAAAGGGATTCGAGTAGTCCCTGTAGATATTGATAATCAAATGAAAGAGGCCTACCTGGATTATGCAATGAGTGTAATCGTGGGCAGGGCGCTTCCGGATGCTCGGGACGGTCTAAAGCCGGTTCATAGAAGAATCCTTTTTGCCATGCATGAGAGGGCCTGGAGAAATGATCGACCTTTCGTAAAGTCAGCAAAAATTGTTGGTGAAGTTATTGGTAACTATCACCCGCATGGAGATAGTGCGGTTTATGATACAATGGTTCGTATGGCTCAGGACTTCACAATGCGAGTCCCTCTTATAAATGGTCAGGGAAACTTCGGATCTATTGATGGAGATAATGCTGCTGCTTACCGCTATACGGAAGCCAGGCTGACTAAAGCTGCCGAAGAGCTATTACTGGATATTGATAAATCAACTGTCGATTTTATTCCAAACTTCGATGATACAAAGCAAGAGCCTGTCGTTCTTCCCGCATCCTTTCCTAATTTACTCGCAAATGGTGCATCAGGAATTGCGGTCGGTATGGCGACAAATATTCCTCCTCATAACCTGGGTGAGGTAGTGACTGCCACCCTTGAACTCATAAAAAATCCCCAGATGAAAGTTGAAGAGCTATTGAAGTATATTCCAGCTCCGGACTTTCCAACCGGGGGTATTATTATTGGTAAAGACGGCCTGCGTTCTGCTTACACAACAGGAAAGGGATCCTTTCGTATACGTGCCCGTGTCGATATTGAAACAAAAGGTAAAAAAGATATTATTGTTGTTTCAGAGATTCCGTATCAGGTTAACAAAAAGAATCTCCTGGAAAAGATCGGAGAAATGGTCAATAATAAAGCCATTGAGGGAATCTCCGATATTCGAGACCTGTCTGACCGACATGGTATTCGAGTTGAAATTGAACTTAAAAGAGATGCAAATGCGCAGGTTATTCTCAACCAGTTGTACAAGCAAACACAACTGCAGGTTAGTTTCGGCATAAATATGCTGGCCCTTGTTGAAAATCAACCTCGCGTATTGAATATAAAAGAAGTTCTTCAGGTTTATATAAACCATCGCCGTGAAGTTATCATACGAAGAACGCAACATGAGTTGTCTCAAGCCGAGAAACGGGCTCATATCCTTGAAGGTCTCAAAATTGCTCTGGATTTTATTGACGAAGTCATAAAAATCATCCGTGCATCCAAAACCGTTGATGAAGCACGTCAGAAATTAATCAAACGTTTCAAGCTGAGTGAAATTCAGGCGAATGCAATTCTCGATATGAGACTGCAGAAACTGACTTCTCTCGAATCTGAAAAGATTATCGAGGAATTAAAGCAGCTCGAAGCCAGGATCAAAGACTATAAGGATATCCTGAAGTCAGAAAAAAGACAGTTCACTATTGTATCCGATGAGCTTTCCGGAGTAATGAAAACATATGCCGGTGAACGAAAGGCTGAACTGGACCATAGTTCTCTGGATACTACGAATTTTGATGTGATGGATCTTATCGCCGAGGAAGAGGTGATGGTTTCCATATCCGAAGAGAACTTTATAAAAAGAACTCCAATGGATACGTTCAGGCGTCAAAAACGTGGTGGTAAGGGTGTAAAGGGCGGCGGAAAACGCGAAGACGTAGTCCGCATACTGCAGCTGGCTTCTACACATGATAACCTGTTACTTTTTTCCAATAAAGGGAAAATCTTCACACTGAAAGTTCATGAGTTACCCGAAGGCGGAAAGGATTCTCGTGGAAAGTCACTGAAAGCGCTGCTGAACCTTGCCAGCGAAGAAGCGATTACGGCAGTGTGCAGTACACGTGATTTTGAATCCGATAGAGCACTTGTTATGATAAGTCGCGAAGGGATTCTGAAGAAGACCAATCTTGATGTTTTTGCCAATGTGAAGAAAAACGGTATTATAGCCATTAATCTTCGCAAAGACGATGAGTTAATAGCTGTGAACCTGGTTTCACAGGATGATGATATTATCATGGCAAGTCGTGAGGGTCTGGCACTCAGGACGAATTTATCGAAGATGCGAAGTCAGGGACGAAGTGCAGCCGGTATTATTGGTATGAGACTGGATAAAGATGACGAGATCATCGGTATGGATATCGTTACATCTAAAGGTTTTCTGCTTGTTATGTCCGAAAAAGGCTTTGGAAAACGAATTGCTTTCAATAACTTTCCAGCGAAAGGTCGTGGCGGAAAGGGTATGACCTATGTCAAAATAGGTGATAAAAATGGAAAGGCTGTTCGAGTACATTCCGTACAGGAAAATGATGATATATTCATTGTGACAAAGAGTGGAATGGCCATCAGAACTTCAGTTACTGATATAAGTGTTATTGGACGATCAACCGTCGGTGTTAAGATTGTAGATCTTAGTAAAGATGACACTGTTAAAGATGTTGCTGTTTTTCGAGAATCACGTAATTAAGGGAATGCCGGCGCAAGCCGGCTTTTTCATTCATATGCAGAAGTAATTTTATTGTAAGAATACCCTGTTTGAATTACAAATCTGATATCAATCTGTGTATTCTTTTCGTGCAATGAATATTTGATTCAATTTGGATTGCGTCAGTCTTCTGAGATCCGTAATTTCATTTCTATATCGATATTCCGGTGAAGTCAAATCCATACGATCTTCTATCTTTTTCAATGAATCCCTGAGAAATCGTAAATCGGCTTCTCTGGCAACACGATGCTGTTTTATTAAAATTTTTATATTATGAAACTCATGCTTTCGCATATGAATTCTCAATAAAAATTGTACACTGTATTTTGATACAGCTTCACCCCATTTACCGGAAAGATCCATTTTTTCAATTTCAAGATACTCCGGCATATCGATGGCACGTCTGGTGTCTGCCTCGGTAGTGCCGGCTATTCCTCCATTGCTTTCTAAATTATCTTCCTCATCAAAATCATCTTCGGAAATTAATAAATTTGTAGTATTTCTTGACAGTTCAGGGAGGATTTCATTCAGTCTTTTCTCTTTAAATGATTCTGTATACTCTTCCGCAGATTCTTTAATAACAGAAATATACTGTTGTAACATTACCGTCGAATTCAGTGCCTGACCAATCGGAGTATTTTTATATTTGCTCATTTGCGGAAAAAGCTCATGTATGATTGCAGATGCAGAACGTAACTTTCGAAATTCTACTTCATATAATCTTTCAAGCTTCTTGCTGCTTTTATCCAGTGCAACATTGATAACAGACTCTTCAGCAACTACATAGCCGGTTAATCCCTTCATGTTATGCGCTTCATCATCTTCTGTAATTTTCAAACCAAAAATATAATGGGCATCGGAAAGAACTCTTAAATGATAATTCAAACGATCCGCACTCTCAATTATATCGCTCATCATTAATTTGTATACACTATCGGAATAGGGAAGAGGATCATCGCTATTGGTTAAATTGCAGTCTCTGATCCGACGAACAATTTCTTCAAGAGTTGATGCGAGTGAAATATTTTTTGGTGACATGTTTTTAACGTAATAAAAAAAAATTGTAACTTACAGTATTAACTGAAAAATATATTAAAAAATAATCTAATCTAAATTTGTTTTACTTATTCTAATGAATTAGACATTATCTGGATAGTAAATACTTTTCCATTCTTTCCAGATCTTCTGGAGTATCAACACCGGGTAAAGAGTCTTTTACCGTATGCACGGCTATTGAATATCCGGATTCCAGTGCTCTTAGTTGTTCCAGAGATTCCGCTTTTTCAAGTCTTGATTCCGGTAGATTATTATAGCCCAAAAGAAATGATCTTGTAAACCCGTATATTCCAAGATGAAGGAAACGAGTTGGGTGTATTTCATCACGATCATAAGGAATGAGTGATCTGGAAAAATAAAGAGCGTTCCCGTTTGCTGCACACACGACTTTCACACGATTGGGATCTGCAGGATCTTCATCTCCATGAAATGGTCTGGCACCTGTTGACATATTCAAGGTATCGTTTTCTAATAAGAGACCGGCAACGCCATCAATAAGTTCCGGTTCAATTCCGGGTTCATCTCCCTGGATATTTACAATAATATCATAGTCAGGATAATGACTGACAGCTTCAACAAGACGATCGGTTCCTGTTGCATGGTCAGTAGATGTCATTACGACATTTCCGTTGAAATCTTTGACAACAGCCTCTATGCGAGGATCATCAGTTGCGACAACAACTAAATCAAGTGTACTGGATTTCAGACAGGCTTCGTATACATGCTCTATCATAGGTTTGCCGGCAAGTAAAGCAAGAGGTTTACCGGGAAATCTTGTCGAACCATACCGGGCAGGGATAACACCAAGAGTTTTTCGCATAGCATGATACTAAAACGGCAGTTACAATTGTCAATAGTCTATTCAATTGTAATGAAGAGGATCCGTAAAACCTGCCTTCTCAAAACCGGCTTTGCGAATCTGGCAGCTGTCACATTGACCACATGGGTTTCCATTCGGTGCAGGCGAATAGCAGCTACTTGTAATCGAATAGTCGACTCCCATAGAAAGGCCAAGTTTAATTATTTCTTCTTTAGAGAGATCGACAAGCGGTGCCTCCACGAAGATTTTACCTCCCTCCGCTCCCTGTTTGGTTCCCAGATTCATAGTCTCTTCAAATGATTTAAGAAAAACAGGGCGACAATCAGGATAACCTGAATAGTCAACAGCATTGGCTCCTATGAAAATATGACTGGCTCCTGTAGACTCGGCAAGAGATGCAGCGTGAGCAAGAAACAGAAGGTTGCGAGCAGGTACATATGTTACAGGAATTTCTTCATCAATCTTACGGTTTCTGGGTACTGCAACATTTATATCCGTTAAAGCACTTCCAGAAAACAATGTTCTGTCAATTGAAGCTATTGTATGCTGAGTGGCGCCGCCTTTTTGTGCAATTTTACGTGCCAGTTCCAGTTCAATTTTATGTTTTTGACCATAATCAAAGGAGAGTGCATGTACTGAAAATCCCCTGTCAATGGCGTAGTAGAGGGTGGTCGTGGAGTCCAGACCACCACTGAGTAGTACAATAGCTTTTTTCATATTAATTTAATAAATGGTTCGATTTGAATGATTGAATCCATTATATACAATTTGATGTGATATTATGAATCATCGCCGCGATAAATAGCGCGTGCGGTGCATGTTTCATGAACTGTTATCTCGCAGAGACCTTCAATTTCTGGTTTGATTTTATCCCATAACCAGATACAGAGTGCTTCACTTGTTGGATTATCCAATCCTTCCAGTTCATTCAAGTAATTATGATCCAGAGAATTTTCAACAAGTGGCTTTACTACTGAACTAATATCGCCAAAGTCCATCAACCACCCATTTTTTTTGTCAATTGGCCCGCGTATTTTTACTTCGAATCTAAAGGAATGACCATGCAATCTACCACATTTGTGGCCGGGATCAACATTGGTTAGACGATGAGCAGCTTCGAATCTAAATTCTTTAACAATTTCAACTATTTTAGGCGACATGAATACTCCGGTTGGTCATTCAATTGACCGAATTTCAAACTGTTTTGAATGTTATTCCCGGTCAAGGGATTTCAATTTATCAAACCCCCCGCTTTGAAGGATCCCAGATGATTTTATGAAGCTGCAACTGTAACCGAATATTCAAACCGCTGGTTAGAATCCAGGTCGCAATTCTTGATGGATCAATCATACCGAAAACCGGTGACACAAGTACTTGAAACCTCTCGGCCAGGCGGTTTGCATGAATCAGTGTTTCTGCATGATCTAAATCATCCTCACTTGCCACAACAAACTTAATTTCGTCTGTCGATTTAAGAAAAGGGAGATTCTTAATAAAATCGTAATCACTCTCTCCAGACCCCGGGAGCTTAATATCCATACAAATATGCACCCCGTTATGTATTCCTTCAATTGGTAAATGTCCACCTGTTTCCAGAATTATTTTCTTGTTGTACTTTGGTCCCTGCAGTTTTTCAATGAGCAAATTGATATCATTTTTCTGAAGAAGAGGTTCTCCACCGGTGATCAAAACTAACTGAATATGCTCTGGGATGTCGCCAAGAATTTCATCTATTTCAAGGTTTTTACCGTCTGTAAATGCGTGAGTTGTATCACACCAGGAGCACCGAAGATCACATTCGGCTGTTCTGATAATATAACACGGTAAACCCGAAAAGATTCCTTCACCCTGAAGAGTGGAATAATGCTCTGATATGAGCAATGTCATGATATATAAAATCCTAAAAAAAACTTGTACTTACAGGTTTATAATTCACACTCAGTCTGTGGGAACAGATTTCCCGTTACTGTTAGATGAACACTATCCTGCTTAAAAATAACACTGGGACTCGATCCGGGCAATTCATTCGTTATGAATTTGGACAGGATCTTTTTGGCTATTTTTTTCTTGATGTGTTTACGGGCAAGAAACATCGAGCTAAAAAATTAAGATCACACCTGTTTGCCAGTCCCAGGGATTTTATGAGGACACTGGATAATGATATCGGTAGAAAAGAAGAACAGGATTTTATGCCAGAATCATTTTACAATCAACTCTGTTAATTTCGAAAACAACCAAACCTGCTGAGGCATTCCTGTTTCAGTAATAATAAATATCTGCAAACAAAACTGGTATCTGGAACAGTAGAAGCCAGTAAAATTTCATTGAAAATATTTGAGATATACTCGTCGAGTGAGACATTGCGACGTGTGAGACAATCTGGATACTCTTATCGAGGCCCGGTCTTTTTCCCGCTGAAATCTATGAGAGAGTTGTCTTATCTATGGATTCTACTTTTACTGATAGCTTTCCTTCAAACAGGATCACTTCAAGGCTTTCACCAACTTTTGTATCAGAATGTTTTCGGATAATCTGTTTCTTTCCATTTCGAACCACAGAAAATCCTCTCTTTAAAGTTGCCAGTGGGCTGAAACTGGATAGTCTCTCGGATACAACAGTGAAGTTCTTTTTATGTTCGCGAATCTGGTTGTTATAGTGAAGTGGCAGAACATCAAAAGCTTTTAGCAAATTTCGAGACTCTTTCATGCGCTGGATCATTTGTTGTTTTAATTCTCGACTAATAAGATCCAGGCTCTGGCCAGGTGCATCCAGCACGGCTCGTGGTTGTAAATGTACGCGTGATTTTAATAAAGCAAAGAGACGGTCTTTTTCGATTCGATATTTATTTTTAAGAGCTACTCGAAGACGAAGTCCCTGATCATCCAGTGAATCCAGGATTTCCGAATAAACCGGTACTGCCATTTCTGCTGCTGCACTTGGAGTTGCTGCAAAGGCATCTGCTGCAAGATCTGAAACCGGACTGTCAATCTCATGGCCTACAGCTGATATTATCGGAATTTTTGATTCAGCAAAGGCACGAACGACAGGCTCTTCGTTAAATGCCATTAAATCTTCGAATGATCCGCCTCCACGTCCGGCAATAATCAGGTCCACACCAAGTGATGGATCATTTAATGCTTCTATTGCTGTAACAATGGAGTCAATCGCTTCATTCCCCTGGACCAGACAGGGAGCAAGTAGTATATTTATTCCGGGGAACCTGTTTCTTGCTACACGAATTATATCCTTTATTGCAGCTCCAGTCGGAGCGGTGGCAACACCGAGAGTGACGGGCATAAAAGGCAGAAGCTTCTTTCTTGCCGAATCAAAAAGACCTTCTTCATAAAGTTTCTTCTTGAGTTTTTCAATGCGTAGACGCATTTCACCTTCGCCGGAGGGCATGACGCGCGTAATATTTAGCTGATAGTCACCACGGGGAGCATATACGCTTATACTTCCTCCTGCTACGATTTTTAAGCCTTCTGCAAGGCGCACATCCTTAAACTTCTGATTTGCATTTTTGAAAAAAGTACATCTAATTGAAGACTGTTCATCCTTCAATGACATATATATATGTCCGCTGCTGTGCTTTACAAGGTTTGAAATTTCGCCTTCCACATATATATTCTGGAAATATGGATTCCCTTCGAGATGGTTCTTTATGGCAAAGTTAAGTTTTGCTATGCTCCACACGTTTCGTGTGCTTGTTGAGTCTTTGTCAGAGGCTATGTTTAAATCTGGCATAGGAGTCAGTTATCTCCATCTTCCAATTCTTTATATCGATAGGCCTCTCCTGATTCCCAGAAATGATAAATATTCCAGACAGTCATAAAAAGTGTTACAAACAGGGGGCCAATAATTACACCCGTAATTCCAAACTCCTTGATTCCGCCAATAATTGCCAGAAATAGAAATAATGGATGGATCCCAAGTTTCTTGTCCAGTATAAGCGGCTTAAATATATTTTCAAGGAACACATACATACCTGTTCCGTATATTGCCAGAAAAATAGCATATCCATATGAGTGATTGATAAAAGCCAGATAAAGAGCAACCGGGAGCCATACCACAGCTGTTCCAATTACCGGCACCAGAGAAAATACTGCCGCAATTGATCCATAGAGAACACTATTAGGAATATCACAAATAGATAGTCCAATGGAGACAGCCGTCCCCTGAAGGACCGATACAAAAACATTTCCTTTTATAACAGCCTGCAGGATTTCCTTCATACGACCGGCAAACCTTCTGGAATAAACGGGAGGAATCGGGAGTCTTCTTTCCATTAATCGAAAGAATCCTTCCCCGTCTCGAAAGAGAAAGTAAAGAAGTACAAGTGCAAAAAATATATTAACCGCAAAATTAATTGTGAAGGTCATACTTCCCAGAACCAGGTTGTATGCATTCAATAACCAGTCACCTATCGTTTCCGTGTCCATTAATCCACTGACTTCATTTAAATTATTAACAATCATATTTTGAAGATTTACCCAGAAGAATGGCTGGGATGTGACAAGATCGTTGAAGTAGGGGAAACGATAGATCAATTGAAAAATCTTGTCTCCGGTAAAGACATCTTTAACTTGAAAAAATATTTGAATGGCTTCACTTATTAACAGGCGGACAATAAAAATAGCAGGACCGAGTGTTATTGTCATTACGATAATTGAGCTGAGCACAGCTGAAAGATCTCTTCCTCCTTTGAATCGGCCAAATAATTTTATAAGTTTTCTGTTAAATCCATCAAATCCTACAAATAGAAGAAGAGCAAGGAAAGCGGACCAGATATAAGATCTGTATACAAGGAAAGCAAGAAAGCCTGTGAATAATAATCCGGCACCTGTTACAAACGGAAACAGAGTTTCTTTATTAACGCGAATTCTGGGTCTCTCTTCCTCCTTCACGGCTATTGAAGGCGGCGGATTTTCCAGGTTATTCGACTCCGCTTCTTTTGAAGTAGACTTTGACACGTGTTGGTTTACTATCCTGAAGAATAAGAGTCACAATATTCATAAATGGGGACTCGGCCATTATCAATTTACTCGAATCTCCATTTTGTGATTGAATCACTCGCCACCCGTATTTGTTTATCTGTTCAATATAAAAGGCTTCAACTTTGTCAATAGTATCATCTGTGGAAAGAAGTATAGCACCTTCTGCTGGTGATAAAAATTTTTGAGAACCGGCAATTCCAATTATATCTACACTGGACTCAGGGTAGTAGAAAATTGATGTTAGCTCCTCAGGGAAAGAAGCAGAGTTAAATCTCAATTCCACACCGTTAAACCTGTATTTCTGACTTTCGCCAAAAATACTGGTTTGAAACAGTGCAAGAAATAAGAAGAGGGTTAGAATCCGGTTCATACAGTATATGGAATCGTTAACACGGATAAAGTCAAACACTTTGCCGGGATAATCTCATCTGATAAGCTTTATAATCAGATTTAACTTTTCCGCATATGCAATTGTCTCATAAATCTTATCTTGATCAATTATGATTGTTGTCGGACTCACAGTATCAATTACGATCTTTTTACCTGTAAGCTGTCCCAGTAACAGTTCCATATGAGACGGATCCTGAGTTTGTACAACTACACACTCATCAGTAATTGTCACAAGCGGAAAGGACCTTGACCAGTCTTCAATAGAGAATAGGAGGTTCTGCGGAAGTTCATTTTTTGAGACTTCCTTGAGAAAATTGACAAACTCTTCCGGTTTATGTTTGAGGAGTATTCCTTCCTGGAAAGACTCACGGGTAATTTGAAATGTATACACATTATCAAATGTCTTGAGTTCCGTGAATGCTTTGAGCAAATATATACCTTTAAGAGACAGACGTTCAGGAATTGCAATCAGACTTAAGTCAGGATTAATAATTATCCCGCCAGGTTCATTCTTTCTTTCGAGTTCTTTTCCTTTGAGATAAGAAAGACCCAGATCCGATATTTCAACCCAGCGATCAGGATATTCAACAGTTATCAAACCAAGCAGCTGCAGGTAAAACAGAGCACTTGTGATTTCGCGTTTCATATCTCCCAGTTCTTCCTGAAAATTCTTCATGTGGAAATTTTTTGAAAAAACCAGTTTCTCACGAACCATGCTGGCAATGATGACAAAATACATCATTTTTTCATTGCGTGAAATGTAGTGAACGCACTCATCAAAAATTGCTTTTTGAAAAAACGGCACATATAACGGTTCGAAGACATCTTCATATCTTACTCTTCGATTTCGTGCATCAGCCATTTCCTTAATTATTAAATCCATCAGGGTAAATGGATCCATATCAAGAATAGCATCAAAATCGTTTCGGAGTACTACATCATCCCTTTTGATACGTACAGTATCGAGAAGGCGCATGACCGGTAGTAAAAGTTCAATTTGATATATCTGGCTTTTTTCAATGAACAGGCCAATATCCGGACTCAGGAGTCGATTTTCCGTCTCTTTTAAGTCAACCTGTTTGATTTTGCCAGATTTTGCCAGGTTCAGTCCTTTACGACTGATGTAGACGATCATCTTTTTGATATTCAGATAAAAGTCCAGGTCGTTCAGAGCGACTTTTTCCTGACGCTTTCGAGTTCCTTTCTTCTGAATCGGGAGAATCGGATTCTCCTGCATGTGTTGAAATAGTTCAACGGGAAGAATCAGAACGCGAATGAATTTTTCATCAATATAATAATCATCAAGAAGGATGCTGAGTGAGTCCAGCTTACGGACTATATCATCCCACTTTCCTTTTCGAGAACTGATGAAATCCCGTGCGCGGTTGATCTCAAGGACCCCACCCTGCATGAAGCATTCAAGAACCAGGTCTCTTTCAATCTCTCCAAGACCGTCAATTATTGATGTTAGAAGATCAGCAGTTAGATCTGCAGGTTGAATTGTCCCTTTGATACCAGCAGCCTTGAACAAGTTCGACCATTCATCCGGGAGTTTTTTCATCCCATGGAGATTTTTCAAAAGAGAGGGCTTGAATTTTACACCCTTCTCATTGGTCTCCAGGCGGACAATATCACCATTTTCAGGAAAGTAATAATACTTATCCATGGAGTTGGTGAGACGTTCACGATTTTTTCGTTGGTAGACAAGGAAATAACGCTTGAGGACTCCCAGTTCCATCTCTGTATTAACAGGAGGAAGCGAGATTTTCCGGGCAATTTCACCAAGTGTGAGTATGGATGATTTATTTTTCAGAATCGAAGAATAGATTGTGACCTGAGTCGCACTCAATTTTTCCAGGACGCCTTTAACTAAAAAGTCATCTTGCATCGCATCAATTATATTATTGATGATGGATTTTTTATCTTTGCCGATTCTGGTAATGTTCCATACCTGGGCCACCCGTTTAAGTCCGGCGACATCAAGTTTTTCCAGTTCTAGCTGAAGGACATTTTCTTCCGACATGGGTACCCAGGCAGATCGCTATTAAAAGTATTTTATTAATTCAGAACAGATGAACAAGGAAGCAATAAGCCAGACCAGACTTTCTTTTAAGCTCCAGCATGTAAACTCAATTTCTAATATAGTTTGCACAGCAGGAAGCATTTTAATTGCTTATGGAGGACTCGTTCTCGCTTCTTTCTTAACGGATAAAGTCCTGATATATTTACCATCGGACTCTACTCTCCCGAATCTGTCCGTGAATAAGACGGAAATTTTCTATGGGATCATTACCGCACTTATTAGCTGGTCTATTTTTTTTGTATCTATCTTTACAGCCATTCTAAAACTACAGCGTTGTCTCAGAAATAGAGATGCAGAATCTCAGAGGAGTGATTTAAGTCTTTCAAGAGCTTTTGAAGAGTTTATTTTCTCCGATTTGAATAGAACAAGGATTCTTACAGTAATTTTCATACTTATTGTTACTGTGATACACATTACCGACATGATCATTCAACCGGTACGTATTCAGGGCCACAGTATGGAACCGGAATTACAAAACGGTCAAATAATCCTGGTAAACAAGATATCCAGCGGGATTCAATGGCCTTTCAGCGGAATCTATCCTCTTATATACTATCCCGAACCCATTTTGTATGGGAATCTACACCGGGGTGATATTGTTGCAATCGATTATCCAGGCTTGAATCTGAAGAACCAGGGGTATATGATTAAAAGAATCGTTGCACTCCAGGGGGATACTTATCGATTTGAGAATGGTACTTTTGTATTGAATGACACTATATTGGTGGAACCTTATCTGGCAAAGGAGACGAAGACAAATCGACGTCCCGATATTCAAGGATTACCGGTTCTTAAACCGCCGGGTGAACTAAAGGAACTCGGCAGTGATATTGTTTTTTCTGCCTTGAATGGAGTTGAAGAGAGAGGTAAGGTGCCCCCGGGAAGTGTCATGGTTCTTGGAGATAACAGGAGAATCTCGAGAGATTCTCGAAGCTTCGGTTTTGTTCCTGTCAAATTTATAGTCGGATGGTGTATTTACTGATGCTGGAACGATCCCGGGGAAGGTTATACATTACGTTTATAATTTTCACGGCTCTGTTCATGATTATCTTGAGCAGAATTGCCTTTCTCTCTTTCCAGGGAGAAAGCAGTTCTTCTATTAGAGATAATTATACAGTTCGTGGTCCTATCCAGGATAGAAGAGGGCTGACGCTTGCAATTACTGAAGAGGCAAGTACAATTGCACTGGCTCCACCGGAAATCGTTGATCCTGAGTTTACAGCGGATAATCTGGCAGACCATCTTCAAATGTCCTCACAGGAAATCTTAAAAAAGATTTATGTGTATCAGGACCGTAAGTATTTCTTATTAAAAAGACAGGTCGATAACTTCACAGCAGACCAAATCATGGAGTTACGGCTCCCTGGAGTTTACAGAGAGTCAGAATACAGAAGAGTATATCCGGGAGAAACCCTTGCAAGTAATGTTCTTGGTTTTGTGGGGAGAGATGAGACACGGGCTCTTGGTGGATTGGAATATGCTTTTAATGATATACTGACATCGGCCAGTGGCAAATCACTTAGAAAAGGTCCGACTATCAAATTAACTCTTGATTCGCTCATTCAGTATCGTCTTGAAAAAGCAATGGGACCGATTTTTGATTCTTCCGGCAGCAAACGTGCTGTTGGGATATTCATGGATATTAAGACCGGTGAAGTTCTCGCAATTGCAAACTTTCCAAATTTTAATCCGAATGAGTATTATAAAAGTAATCCATTTCAGCGCGGTAACTGGGCGACGAGATTGAATTATGAACCAGGCTCAACTGTTAAAATATTCATGGCCGGAATCCTTCTGTCCGAAAAAGCCGTTACACTAAAGGATAAATTTTTATGTGATGGTGAATTTCGTACGGGAGAGATCATTATTCGCGATAGAAACGGAGACCGAGTTCTTAATTATGGTAAATTAACACTCCCTGATATAATTAGAGTTTCCAGTAATGTTGGAATAATCAAGGCGATGCAGAGGATTCGAAAGGACCGGCTTCACTATTATATGACCGGGCTTGCCTTTGGCAAGGAGACCGGTGTTTTACCTCCCGGGTCCGGTGAGACCTCAGGTTATTTACCTGATTTGAAAAGCTGGGTTCCCTCGAATGGATATTATATGCCAATCGGACAGGGATTCAGCGTAACTCCAATTCAATTACTGAGTGCTGCTGCTTCTGTAGCAAATGGAGGAGCCTATGTGAAACCTCACCTGGTTTCGAAAATTGTATCTGCAGATGGAGTACTGTTGCACGAAACGGAAAGCATTGAGGTTCATAACCCGTTTTCCAATGATGTTAATTTTCAAATTCAAAAAATGATGAGAGGAGTAGTTACCGGAGGTACCGGATGGCGTGCCAATATTCCTCAAGTCAAGATTATCGGTAAAACCGGAACGGGGCAAAAATCCAGTGCCCGGGGATACTCCGATAAGATTGTTGCCTCGTTCATTGGTTTTTTCCCTGAAGATAAACCCAGGTATGGGGGAATTATTATCTTTGATGAGCCTGAAATAAATGCATCGGGCGGATCACTCGCAGCTCCGGTATTTGCAGAATTTACTGAGAGTATTTTGCCGCTGATTCAGGAAGGATATAACGAAGAGAAGATACAGGAACTTCCAGAATTACCTACGCGACGATCCAGAGTAAAATCGAATACTCTATATGATTTTCGTGGATTATCAGCAAGGGAAGCCATAAAAATCATAGCTGATTACTACGGAAAACCTGTGAAGCTTAGAGGAAGTGGTTATGTATACAGACAGAAACCTGATTCAGGAACAGACATCAGCAAAGTGAACGAGATAGAATTATTTCTGGATGATTCAGATTAGAAGGTAACGATTCTCCATCCGTTTTTTATGTAATCGGTTACAAGTTCGCCAATTTCACCGGTTTCTAATTTCAAGCGGTTCATTGCAGAAGTAACACCGTAAGATTCTGCACTGGAGTGGGACACCAAAATCATTACACCATTTACAGCCAGTTTAACGATTGTTTTTTGTATCTGTTTGTCATCGGCCAGGAGTTTGACACTGGGCCCCCAGATGGCCAGGGTCACATGCCCCCACCAGCCTTTGTTTATACTGTTACTCGCATAATCGAGAGCCGTTTTTATTGCAGTATCTTTATTATCTGATGTCCAAACGATAACAATTCCATTTTCAACATCAGTTGTATTATCAATAATCTCTTCGAAACTACTCATTTATATCTCCGGCTGGAGTCATTTGTAACTGTATTAAATATTTCTGTATGTCTATGTCGCCTTAAATCATGACAATATTTATAACATTATTCAATATGCTCAATTCTTTAGACTATAATTCTGAGAAAAAATAATCATAATATGCCGATTATGAAAAAGAGGTTTCAATAAAATTGCATAATGATAAGTACATTGTGAAGTTTTGAATCATTTATCAAATACTTCTCACAATCCAGCATGCAATCATACAACCGGAGCTTTCGGGAAAATCAAAACCTCATCCGAAAGATACAATAATCAAATCAGGAAACTTTCAAATTTGACAGTCGGATACAGTAGAAAAGGGTTAATATAAAATGTTTGGCTGGCTGAAAAAAAAAGAAGATGCTGTTGACATTACACAGGAGTGGTTCGGTAAGCTCAGGGACCTGAATGAACTCGGTCATGTTTGGGAGCAGTTGATAACTGATATTTATAAAGATGTTTTCTCTTTGAGAAAAGTCTCATCGTCCGGAGATGTATATTTAATTGGTGAGATGAAAAGGCCCCGAAAGAAGAGATTGATATACAATGCCAGATATCTGGAGAGCGTTTCCTTTCTACCATCATTTATACCCGACTATTTACCTTTAATTTACGACTTAAAAGTGGTTCCTGCCGGAACGCCGGAAACAATGATTCGATACAAAGGCGGTATAGGATCACATGCGGGAAAAATTACTGCTGAAGAGCAGTGGATGCACGACCCAATTCGCTTTAATAAAATGATTGGCTTTCCTGATTTATATGAACAACCTAAAATTCCTGATGATCTGTATGTGTTTCAGATTAGTATTTCCGGTAGATTGTTTTTTATAAAACCTGACGGTTACATTTATGTATATGCCAGAGAATTTGAGCGTTTCAAAAAAGTGGGTCAGGTTCATGATTTCATTAGATTCTGTATATACTTCATACTGGATGGTTGGGACTGGTATGATGATGGCTATGGAAGAGAGTACAACACAGATTACTTTGACCTGAAATATTACCCGTGAAGGAACCGCAATTGCATCAATCTGACGACATGTTTGTAAATCGTCTGCGAAAAATGGCCAAACACTTTGGAAAGTGGGCACGCAGACAAAATATAGAAGCATTTAGAATCTATGATCGAGACATTCCCGGATATCCGATTTCTATCGATAAATATGGTGAAGAGTATTATATTAGCGAGCATCGATGGAAACAGGGATATACCGAAGATGAAATGGAGTTGTGGCGTGGTCATATAATACAGACCATTGCTACGACCCTTGATGTTACACCCGGGCTTTTACATTATCGAATTCGAAATAGGCAGCAGGGCACAAGTCAATATGGAAAACTGGACGATACAGATAAGTATATATCAATAAGAGAGAATGATCTTGCGTTTCTTGTAAATCTGACTGATTATCTGGATACAGGTCTATTTCTCGATCATCGAGATACGCGAAAAATGGTTCGAAATGAATCAGATGGTAAATACGTCTTAAATCTCTTCGCCTATACTGGATCATTCAGTGTGTATGCTATTGATGGTGGTGCAAACATAGTAACCACAGTCGATATGTCGAATACATACTGCAGATGGGCCAGAAATAATATAATTCACAATGGATTCGACGCCGATCGTCATCCAGTTATTCAGTCGGAAGTCTGGGCTTTCATCGATGGTGAAAAAACAGAATCATATGATTTGATAATACTGGACCCGCCAACATTTTCAAACAGCAAGCGTATGGAATATGTGTTTGATGTCCAGGAGGATCATCCGGAATTACTTGAATCCGTTTTAAGATTGCTATCTCCCGGTGGTGCGTGCTATTTCTCTACGAATTTTCGAAAATTCAAACCCGATTTCAGCAATCTTCAAAACGTCAAAATAGAAGATTATACCGCAAGAACGATCCCGGAAGACTTCAAGCGAAAGACTTCGCATTTCTGCTATCGTATTGAGAAAACAGAGTAATTGTCCACCACGTTATGATTGACAGGGCAAATATAGTCTTTTCTCTTATCAGAGTAAGCGATCTTATCCGGGGTAGTTTTGCGTTTTTTTATCATCTATGTGGATATTTAACCACGGAGGAACGGAGAACGCAGAGGAGGATTTTTAGTTTTGTTTGAGGCATCCCGGTATCCACTGAAGCTCTGTGAACTATTTCTCGGATATCTTGATACTTCTACATTTGCTTTTTCTAAAAATAGTTGCTGATGTCTACTAACTATAATGATTAAAAGTACAAGCTATGTATTGAAGTTGGATCGCTGGCTTAATTATTATTTTAGTAAACTAGTATGAATGAACAAGAATTATTAAACTTGTATAATCTCGAAGGTTATTTATTTGAGACTGTTAGAATAAAATTCGAACAGAACCATAAGCTTGATGCTTTTGATTTTTTCTCTATAATTATATGGAAGGCAAATAGATCTAAGTCAAAAATTGCAAAAAAACTAATCAAGAATTTTCCAGATACTAATGATTTAAATGACATTGTTGGAATTCTCACAACATCGATATATAAAGCATCAATAAATATTTCAGATGACAATGGTGAAGCTTCAATGAAGGTCTTATTTGATCAAGGGTTTCATACACCAATGTCTAGTGCAATTTTATCAGTTCTCTTTCCAGACACCTTCACAGTATATGACATTCGTGTATGCGAGCAGTTAAATGACTTTCATGGTATTGACAATAAAACAGATTTTAGAGACAGATGGAGTAGATATAATCAGTTTAGAGAAGCTGTAAAAAATCTTCATCAAGGATTTAACCTTCGAGATAAGGATAGAATAATATGGGCAAAATCGTTCGAAGGTGATAATACATGGGATTATGAAATTCTTCCTGAGAACGGAATTATACCTGAACAAATCTATTTAGAAATTATAGGTAGCAGAAAACCGATTCTCTTTTTTGAA
>JBNKQE010000006.1:0-35362 GCA_050295715.1 Leptospirales bacterium | reverse complement strand
GGCCAAGGATCCATCCAGCGGCGGTCTTCGAGAGATCATTCACAGTACATTTAAATTCGTTGCACTGAAAGACGCAAAACCGTATGCCTGGTTTGAATCCGGTGACTACAAAAAGATTATGGAAGATAGAAAACGAGTAAATACTTAGATTTTTCCCTTAAAAATAACGATCGTATATATTTTTGTACCTTCCGTCCTTTCTCAATTTTAGAAGCGTAATATTAATCTGGTCCCGCAGTAATGTGTTTTTTTGTGGGAACGCAATGGCAAAGTGATGTTTTGCGAAGAGCGGTCCGGTGATTGTGTATTCCGGATTCATTTTTGCATATCGAATAAGAACGGGAGAGTCAAAAACGATAGCATCAACTTTCTCTTCTTTTAGAAGTTTGTAGGCATCTTCGATAGACTCTGTTTCAGTTACTCTGGCACCAATTGATTCAATTGTTTTAACGGCTATTGTCCCGGATTTTGTCGCAACATGTTTCCCTCTTAAATCTTCTATGCCCCGAATGGATGACGATACTGCACCTATATTTCTCTGGACGAAAGCTGCATTGATAGGAGCAGCAACAACGGCAATGACTACCGCGCCTGTGAAAAAAATAGGGATTGTCAGGGTTCGTCCAAGTATTTTTTTGGGGTAGACGTCACCAAAACCGATTGTGGTTTTTATAGCCCAGGCGCACCAGATGGCATCCTGAAACCCATCTTTGAAATTATCCCGAATAACATCCGACCCTCTCTCCGCAAGCCATAACCAGAAACCCCAGAACAATAAAACAATGAAGAGAAACCCGAGCATCTTGGCTACTTCTACATTAATTAGATTTCTGATTACAATCGGGATAACGGATAACTCAGTCAGATTCTTTTTTACGAGAATTGCAAGCCCGGCGTTCATGGTTGGGTAGGAAAAGATCATTCCGCTTTGCGACCTGTCATACGTTACGCTTATTCCCCCAATTGCGAAATCTGCAATCCCTGAAGTGACATTATGCAGTTTGGAAGTAAGATCTGTATGAAGAAAATTAATTTTGTAACCACGTTCCAGTGCAATCTCCTTTATTAAATCGATTGAAAAACCTTCCAGCTGTCCCGACTGGTTTTTGTAAACAAAAGGGGCGTTATCGCTTGTCCCAACTGTAATTGTTCGGGCAAGTAGAGGAAATGCAGCCAGTTCGGATATTAGTAATATTACAGATAATATAATTCGATACATATAACCCTCCGTTTTAACAGAATGATTGTTCTTTTCAGAAAGGACTGATGCCGACCCTATCGTCAATGGTTTTCTTTGAAAAAAGTCGTCCTATCACAGATAAGAGTGGAATAGATGAGGATTAATGAAAAATATATTTCTGAACCTGTTATTCTGTTAAAAAATTAAATATATTGAAGTAACAGCTGCCCGGGCAATGAGGAACAAAAATGAAGATCAATGATAATGATTTATTGGTTGCAATAGATATACAGAATGATTTTTGTACCGGAGGATCTCTCGCTGTACCTGACGGGGAAGAAGTTGTTCCTGTTGTAAACAACCTTTTATATAAATTTGAACATGCCATTGCCACTCAGGACTGGCACTCAAAGAAGCATAACTCTTTTGCGTCTTCACACTCTGGAAAGAATCCCTTTGAAGAAATTCAGGTATCGTATGGTCCACAGATCCTCTGGCCGGATCATTGTATTGCAGGATCTGCCGGAGCAGCGCTTCACAAAGATTTATCGGATAAAATGTTTGAGTTGGTGCTGCGAAAGGGATTTCGTAGAGATATCGATTCCTATTCTATTTTTTATGAAAATGATGGAGCTACTGCAACCGGATTGAACGGGTATCTTAAAGAGAGAGAGATTACGACAATCTATCTGACCGGGCTTGCTTATGATTTTTGTGTGAAATGGTCAGCGCTGGATGGAAGGAGACTCGGATACAATGTATTCGTCATTGAAGACGCTGCAAGAGCTATAGATCTTGAGAGATCAAAAGATTACGCGACTGCTGAGATGACAGAATCCGGTGTAGAAATCATACATTCTTCCGATATAAATTGATAGTATACATGATCCAGAAGGATAAGGATATTATAATAATGAAATACAAGGCTCCGGCACTCATGACTGATCTTTACCAGCTTACTATGATGCAGGGATATTACCTCTCTGAATTAAAGGAGATAGAAGCTGTTTACGACATGTTTATCAGGAAGAATCCCTTTGAAGGTGGCTACACGATATTTACCGGGATACAGGAAGTACTCATATATTTAGAGAATGTAAAATTCACAAAAGAGGATCTGGATTATCTGTATTCCCTTGGAATATTCAGAGAAGAGTTCCTGAGGCATCTGGAGGACTTTCGTTTCAGAGGGAATGTCTATGCTGTCGAGGATGGAACGGTTGTA
The DNA here is from genome assembly GCA_050295715.1 of Leptospirales bacterium. Lineage (GTDB taxonomy): Bacteria > Spirochaetota > Leptospiria > Leptospirales > Leptonemataceae > JBNKQE01. Next base: position 32,957 of record JBNKQE010000006.1, on the reverse strand, counting down.
TTTCCTCATGAACCGCTAATACGTGTTCACGGTTCCATCGAAGAGTGTCAGCTTGTTGAAACGGCATTGTTAAATATAGTCAATTTTCAATCACTTATAGCAACAAAAGGTGCCAGGGTCAGTATAGAAGCCGGTGAGAGTAGTGTACTTGAGTTCGGGTTGCGAAGAGCACAGGGGCCTGACGGTGGGCTTACGGCAAGTCGAGCGGCCTATGTGGGGGGCTGTGCTGCCACATCCAATGTACAGGCTGGAAAGAAATTCGGTATCCCGGTGAAAGGAACTCATGCTCACGCCTGGGTTACGGCATTTCCTGATGAACTGGCAGCTTTTCGTAAATTCGCCGAGATTTTTCCTACAAGCAGTATTCTTCTTGTTGATACGTTTGATACTCTTAAAAGCGGACTGCCCAATGCTATTCAGACTGCAAAAGAGGTGAAGGCAAAGGGAGGAAAGATACTCGGCATCCGTCTTGACAGCGGCGACCTGGCATATCTTTCCATTGAAGCCCGACGTATGCTGGATGAAGCGGGTCTGCAGGAAGTGAAGATCGTTGCTTCAAATGAACTGGATGAATATGTTGTCCGCGAATTAAAACGCCAGGGTGCACGTATTGATTCTTTTGGTGTCGGTACCAATCTTGTTACCGGACGCGGTGATCCTGCTCTATCCGGTGTGTATAAGATGGCGGCAATTCGTAAGGGAGACGGCCCCTGGGAGAGTAAGATGAAACTTTCCGAGACCCATGGAAAATCCACATTGCCGGGGATAAAACAATTCTATTGTATGAGTTCGGAAAACGGCGAATTTATGGCAGACCTTATCGAACTGGCTGATGCCAAACCATCCTTTGAATCCGGTATAGTGGGGATTCATCCATTTATGGATTATCATACACGGGTTTATACAAATATATATAATGCTGAACCAATGCTGACTCCGGCTATGTCCGGCGGTAAAATTGTCAGGGCTGAAGTTTCCGCAGTGGACGTACGGGAAAGGGTTAAAAATCAATTATCAAGGCTCCACCCGGGATATCTCAGACTCTTGAACCCGCATGTGTATAAAGTAAGCCTTGGACCCGAACTCGCCGCCCATACAAGATCTCTGAGAGATCAGGTATCTAAAATCCGAAGGGAGTAGGGCATTGATTGAACGGGCTTATGTTTGATAATAAACTGTGACAATGGAGATAGCCACATACATTCAATTTTGAGATGAACGTTCCATTCTTCCATCTGTAAATGTCTGGTCCCGAATTCATTTTTTCAGTGAATAGATAACAGTTGATTATTTCATTGCTTGTTGTGCTTCTGGTTGTTATTGCAGGAGCAGTAAAATGAATCTACTTTCAGCCTTTCTCGGACCCTTTGAAATCGGTGTTATTGTCTTTATAAGCCTGGTTATAATTGCTTTTTTTGCTATACTCATATATAATATATTTAAATAGTCTCTATCGTAAATTACAGTGTTTGAATGGTTACAGGCGCCCTGGCTGTTAATTATATTTAACTAATGTTGTTATCACTTGTAGAGCAGGCAGTCTATCCTGCATGCGGTTATTTCCCGGGCTGAATACTTCATTACTCCATAAAGGGAAAATACTATGTCCATTGAATTAGACCAGGAGTTTTTCCCTTTACGGTCAAAAATGAACTCGCTGCAGCATTGCGAACACGTATATCTGCCGTAAGTGGTCACCTTTTTGGGTGTATTGCAGGAGGGGCAGAGAATCGTATTACTTACTGCCGCATGTTTGCGGATTCTGTAACTATGACTGTCAATAAAACCGTTTCTTCTTAATAGATGACCGGTCAACAGCCCTGCCGTAAATCCTCCAATGTGAGCAGAGAAAGCGATTGAAATCAATCCACCTGCCTCAAAGAGTATAAATAACAATACCTGGATAATAATCCACAAACCAAAGCTGTATTTTATTGCTGCATCGGGGATGGAAACACCACGGCGTCCCGTACCATTTCCAAAGTAAATTGTTGTTTTTACATTGGGAAATAGTATTAAATAGATTCCCATAATAGCGGATACCGCGCCGGAGGATCCCACTAGCGGTATTGATGAATTAAAATGGATTAATAGATAAATGATATTGGAAAGAATCCCTGATAGTATAAAAACGGGAAAATAGAGCAGGGAACCCATAACATCTTCGACGTTATCGCCATAAATATACAGGTATATAGAATTCCCAATAATATGCAGGAGACTTGCATGAGAGAATATTGATGTATATAGTCCACTATCAATATGTCGTGAAGGTATAAGGGCATAATCCAGGGGATCTGTAAATATATATATCACAAAAAATGATACAATCAGTAAGATTGTGACGATTGGAAATCGTAATCTATAGTTAGCTTTTTCGATAATCAGCATTCTCTATCCTATCAAGTAATCACTTTACAGAAATTAGAGTTAAGTCAGAATTTACCACAATCTTCGATAATTATGAGATAGCCTGCAGCCGGTTTATTTACCATAAATTATTGGAGTATTCTGTGGTCTTGATTAAATTCGGAATCTGATTGCAGTCAAATAGTATTAAGGAGAAATTATGTCAGTTTTTAAAAAACATGTACTTGTTTGCGGACAGCAAAAACCTCAAGGAATTCCCAGTTGCGGAGGAGCCGGAGGTCTTGCAATATTTGAAGATCTTCGCGTGAAAATATTCCAGGCAAAAAAAGAAAATGAGATAATGGTAACGGCAACCGGTTGTCTTGGGACCTGCGGAGTTGGTCCGGTTCTGGTTGTGTATCCGGAGGGAGTCTGGTATACCGGTGTTAAAAAAGAGGATCTGGATCGCATTGTTAACGAGCATCTGATTGGAGATAAACCACTTGAAGACCGGGAGAATGCAACAGACGAGCAGATGAAAGGCGAGCTGCAATCATGGAATATGCGCAATCGCATGATGCTTTCTCAGGCCGGTAAGCTTTAATAAAATCAGGGGAGATCAACAAGGATTTCCCTGACTTTCTGACAAATGCGAAGCAGCGTCCCGAGTATATTCTGGCATCTGAACATATTTGCCGGGTAAAGCAGGTGATAGGCGATAATTCTTGATCCTGCTGATAATTTTTCGGTGATTGTGCAGAAGGACGAATGCTGCTGTTGGATAGATTCGTTAATGCACTCCGGGAATAGAATCCCGAAGTGGGATTTTTTATGTTTGATTATAAATAATTGATTCAACCTCAGAGGTAACAATGAGAGATCCTCTTCGTAGAAAAGTTACTGTACGGTTTTATGAAGAGTTAAACGACTTTCTCCCCGCCGCTCTTCGAAAGCGTGATATAGACTTTGGCTATGTCGTTTCTCCTTCCGTTAAGGATGCCATTGAATCTCTGGGGGTTCCTCATACAGAGATCGACTTGATACTCGCCAACGGAACTTCCGTGGATTTCACTTACAGACTCAATGAAGGGGACAGAATCTCTGTCTATCCTGTTTTTGAAAGCATGGATATTGGGTCATTGATACATTTACGCTCCAAACCCCTTCGAGAAATCAAGTTTATAAGCGATGTCCATTTGGGAAAGCTGAGTCGTTATCTTCGAATTTGCGGGTTCAATACGTATTATAAGAATCATCTTGATGATTCTGAGATAATTGAAATTTCTCAAAGGGAAAAGCGTGCAATTTTAACCAGGGATCGTGAGATGCTAAAAAACAGCCGCGTTACTCATGGCTACTGGTTGCGAAATACGGACTCTCTCTCTCAGCTTGGAGAAATATACAGTCGTTTTGATCTGTATAACCTTACATTACCTTTCAGTCGCTGTACAAATTGCAATCATTCTCCCCTGAATAAAATTGATAAAGGTTTAATAAGGCCGGTATTGCTTGCCAGGGGGCTAAAAAATGAGAGTATTGATATCTATAACGAATACTATCAGTGTTCCAACTGCAGCAGAATTTACTGGAAAGGTACTCATGTTTATCGTTTTGTTTCGCTACTGAGTGAGAGGCTGCCCTCAGTAGCTGCGGGATTTCAATTTTGATTGATTGCCGGTTGCCCTTACATCAGGACTGACCGGAGGCTGCGCATGGCCGCTTGCGGGTCCGGGGATTCTTGCAGGTATGAGCGGAGCGGAGAGTAAATCCCATCATATTTGAGATTGGCCTGTGTCGATTCGGGGTCAAAAATAAAAAAGACCGGAATCGTTTTGATAGCCGGTCTTGTGTTTCGCGTGTCTATTATATTTGTTCTTATTTTTGTGTATCATTTTAGGCGGTAAAGGTATCTCTTTTCTGGAAAGAGCCTTAACCGCTTTAAGCGTTTCTCTCTTCATTGCATATTCTCCCCAACCTGTATCGTTCTATTTTAGTAACTCCTTGAATTTTTGTAAATATTAAATTCGGAAAAAATAGATAATTACCTGTCTCGTAATATGTAATCTGGCAGATCCGAAGCTGCAACTATCGGAACACTGCAAAAATTTAGTCGGAGATATTCCGTATACTGTTGACCCATTCATCTAGCTTGCATGCGGGGATCTCTTTGCCAGCCATATTGTATGCTTCCTGCCTTTACCTGAATTGCGAGCGGCCACCCTTTTTACTTCAATTTCGAATCCTGTTCTTTTCAGTCTGTCTGTAAATCCCAGGTCAGGTCCGGTTGCCCATACTGCAAGTATTCCGCCAGGACGAAGGGCGTTGTAGGTTGTCTTAAGTCCCTGGCGTGAATACAACCAGTTATTTTCATCAACAGTCAGACCGTCGGGTCCATTATCAACATCCAGTAGAATTATATCGAAGGCACGTTCCCGGGCTTTTATGATTTTCGCCACATCATTTTGCATTACAATGACGCGAGGATCTTTCAATGGATCTCCGGCCAGAAAAGAGAGAATTCCTCTGTTCCAGTTTATGACTCCTTCGACGAGCTCCGCTACAAGTATGGAACAGGAATCATTTGAATGTGTCAGAGCAGCGCGAAGAGTAAATCCCATGCCCAGTCCACCTACAAGCATCGTGGAAGCCTTTGGTACTCGTTCGCATGCAAGTTGTGCCAGAGCCTCTTCTGATCCATGCATTCGACTGTTCATCAGTTCGTATGTCCCCAGTCGAATGGAGTATTCTTCACCTCTGCGAAAAAGTTTAAGTTCCTCGGATTCTCCGGGGATGCGAACCGAGTCAAGATGTTCCCAGGGTATCATATAAATTCCTTTCCTGTATCAGATATTGAGTCCGTAAAAAGTCCAGTATTATTTATTTATCGAATCAGTATATAAATAACAGGAATTGCATATCCAGTATTTAATTATAATTCTATTTTTATTATTTGCAATGCACAAATATTACAAATGTGAATGGGGTAACCCAAATTATTTCGGATATACCCCTCCTTAACAATCTTTATACAATCATATTTCTTAAAATATACATTTTCAAACGTCCAATAGTATGGTTGAACGAATGGTTCAGGACATCATTAATATTGCGGCGATTCATTCTCTATCAGGTACCATGGAATTTTCCGAATCTCCACTACTTGCAGCGGAGATGGCAGCAGTGGATGAAATCAATAAATCCGGCGGATTGCTGGGTCGAGAGATCAGGCTTATCTACAAAGATGGAGCATCCGATGCCGCAAGGTTCGGTCACCTGGTCAATAAACTTATAAACCAATTTGGACCGCTTTCCATTTTTGGGTGCTGGACTTCTGCTTCACGAAAAGTGGTGCGTCAGGTTGTTGAATCGGGAAGTTCCTTGTTGTGGTATCCGCTTCAATACGAGGGTCTCGAAGAGTCTCGTTCCATCGTTTATACGGGAATGCTCCCCAACCAGCAGATTGAACCGATTCTTAACCGCTTAATTGGATCGGGCAGAAGAAATATTATTTTTGTAGGCTCCGATTATGTTTTTCCCAGAGTCGCCGGTCAGTTTGTTAAGACGCTTTTGCCTTCTTACAATGGAAAGCTGATAGAAGAGATTTACATCCCTCTTGGCGAGAGGAATTTAAGCTGGCTCATAAACAGGATAATTGAGTTAAATCCCGATGCATTGATTAATGGTATAAATGGGGATTCGAATGTAGCTTTTTTTCGTGCATTGAAAAATGCCGGAATTACATCCGGGGAGATACCCGTTTATTCTTTGAGTCTATCCGAGGTAGAACTGAGTCTCGATCCTGAAGCTATGGCAGGTCATTTCGCATGTTGGAGTTATTATTCCACCCTGAATACTCCGGAAAGTAGAGAGTTCTCGGATAAAATGAAGAATACAACGAGTGGAGGTATCCCTCTGTCGGATCCTGTTGCCACAGCCTACAGTCAGATATATCTGTGGAAGAATGCCGTTGAGAGTAATAATACATTTGATCCTGTCATACTATCAAATAATATTGAAGATGTTGTATATAACAATGGTCCTCTCGGTCCTCTCAAGATATGCTCCAATCGACATGCAGCTCATAAACCATTGATTGCAGTTGCGACCGTAGATGGTGTTTTTCAGATTGTGGATGACTCGTCCGGGTCGATAGAGCCGGAACCATGGATGGGGATTGGAAAAACGGATCTGAGAAGAAAGGATTTTATTCGTGCAGCGCTGGAGGCTTATCCGGAGGTCCTTCATAATGCCTGGCAGGAGAGACTCAATATTGAAATATTTAAACAAAATATCCAGAAGGAACGCAGGACGGAAAAGGAATACCTTATTCAGGAGAGAAAAAATTCAGAACTGGGCCGCATGCTCGGAGTCATTGCCCATCAATGGAAACAGCCGCTGAACAGTCTGGCCATAATTGTCGCAGATATCGAAGATGCCTATAAGTTTGGGGCGTTGGACGAGGATTATATCAATGGATTTGTAAAAGAAGCACAGGAGGTGATTTTATTTCTCTCTGATACAGTGGATGATTTTAGAAATTATTATCTCCCGGGAAAAGAGACGCAACATTTTTTTCCCGTCGAAGCAATCGAAAGCACGTTTCGCATTCTTCTACCCAGGTTTTTAACTTCCGGAATTCAGGTTAAGATTGAACTGGATTCCATTGCCGGACTTGAAGTTTCAGGTGGACGAAATGAGTTTCGTCAGGTTATTATGAATCTTATAAACAATGCCAGGGAAGCATGTTTGCAGCGAATCTCAGAAGAACCGGGGATATCCACCCGCACCATTCATATAATCGGTTATAAAAAAGACTCGACTGTAGAAATTATAATTGAGGATGACGGAGGAGGTATACCTGATGCGATGAGCGAGCATCTCTTCCATGCATTCTACACAACAAAGAAGAGCAGTGGCAGCGGTCTTGGATTGCATCTCGCTCGATCTATTATTGAGGATCATATGAAAGGTTCTCTGAACGGTGAAAATCGTGGACAGGGAGCGCGATTTGTAATTCGACTCCCTGTTTCAAAGGATTCCTCAGTCAATCTTGAATAAGAATCAGTTTTTACGCTTCAATACCCATACCTCAAGCAGGGCCCACTCTTCGCCTGGATAATTGCTTTGCTCCAGAGGGGAGAGGCGGCGATGTCTGGATGCCATGCTTCCCACAAAATCCAGCCTGCTTAAAAGAAGTCGTTTCGTTGCATCGGCCGCGTCCAGTGCGAAGGGATTGAGAAAGTTTACGAGCATGTAGCCCTCTTTCTTTTCGCTTACAAACGCATCGAGTATCTTCTCCACCGCTTGCGGTTCGAGGTAAACAAGGGCAGCCGTGCAGATCATAATATCGGCGCTTTTCAGGATTGTGTCGAGGGCTTCTCTTTGCCCGGGTGTGGGTTGATTTAGATCAGACTCAATTGTTACATCATAAATACCCGCCAATTTTCCGTAGGCGAGTGCGTTTGCTGAGATATCGATTCCCGTTGTGTTTGCGGCGAAGCGTCGCTGTCCTTCTATGTTTTTACAGCTTTCATCGTTTTTCCAGTTGTTTCGGATAGCCTCATAGTCCATTCCATACAGGGTGGCCATACTTGTGTTCCCGAAACATCCGGCAAGATCGACAAAATTCAGGGTCTTGCCGGAAGATGCTTTCTCTTTTGCCCAGGGGAGGATCAGACGGTCAAATGTCTGCCGGTTGAAATTGTCGGAGATATATTCCAGTTTGTCCAGGATCTCCTCTTTGTAAGGGACGGGGTTTTTGGCGATGTATATATCATCGAAATGCTGTTTTTTCTCATCGGTTTTTACGTTTGGTTTTGTCATAGGCAATCATTCTTGAAAGATTTTCCGGTTGGATCTACCGGAACATAATTGTACCAGTTTATAGAAAAGCTGTGTGCCAGGAAGGAAAAAAGAAAAAAAGAGTACGCTCTGATCGGTTAGGGCATGTAATAATTGGAAATTCAAGCCGTAAAAAAAAATACCAGACTGACGATTGTTGCCCGATGTGGATCGGAAACTCTTCGTGAAAAATTTATTTAGATTACAAAAATTCCTTTATCGCGGGAAACCAACAAGTGTGGGTAATCGAGTGTTACCTTCTTTCGCTAAATAATTATATATAATATATTTTGTAAAATACTGTATTTCAAGCGTTCCTGCTTGTGCATCAGGCCTGAAACTTAAATAACATTATAATTGATTTGCCAGAAAAATTGATTTACATAACTTCCGTAAGACAATCTGGAAATTATAATTAATTACTCTGCGATTACAAAGAACCTGAGGACTTAAAATGCATAAAGAACCATCAACATTTTTACATGTACTAATTGCTGTAGTGGTTTTATCTGGATTTACCGCGTCCTGCAAGCAAATGAATAGTGCAGAAGACTTGATCATGATGGGAATTTCTTCGCATGGTGAGTCAATTAACAATCCTCCACAGTTTGTAACAGTTCCAGAAGAGGCTGCTGTAATTGACGAAGATACGCCATACACATTTATACCTGAAGTAACCGATCCCGATTATGGTGACGATGTAACTTATGAAATTATCGGAACCCTTCCTGACTGGCTCACTTTTAATCCCGCAACAGGTGAACTTGGCGGAACACCCCCCGATGACGAAGCAAGTGCAGGTAATTTTGGTCCATTTACAATTATTGCAACAGATGAGTCGGGTGCACAGGATTCCACTGGCGATTTTACTATTACAGTAATAAGCGTTGACGATGATCCCATTATAACAGGAACTCCGCCTGCTTCCAGTTCCAACAATCCCTATGCCTGGACTCCCTCCGTTACGGACCCGGATTTTCCTTCTGATACAAATCCCGTTTCAGACTGTTCTGCTGTCGGTCTTCCGGCATGGGCCAGTATTAATCCCGCGACATGTGAAATTACCGGAAACAGTCCTGTATCCGGCGATACAGAGATTACCATTACTGTAACTGACAGTAATGGTGGAACAAGCACACATACTGTTACAATATCCATTGTTAGTAATAATGCGCCGGTTGTTACGCTTGTTGCCACAATGACCGATGAAGATACAGAGAAGGTAATAACACTTCCATACACAGATTCTGATACCGGAGATATTGCTGAAAGCTGCAGTGTTACAGGTATTGTAAATGGTAGTGTATCAACTGCATGTTCCTGCTCTTCGGGGGTGTGCAGTGTGGGGTTGACACCGGATTCGGATTCCATTTCCGATGTGACTGCAAATTTTACTGTGAATGATGGCGATACGGATTCGAATTCGTCAACAATCACTTTGAGTGTTACTCCGGTCAATGATGCACCTGTTATTTCGGGAATACCGGCGACAGGATCAATATCCACTCCTTACAGTTTTATTCCCGATGTTAGCGACCCTGATTCCGGTGATACAAAGACATTCAGTTACACAGGGACACTGCCTCCGGGGCTCTCTTTTAACACTGCAACCGGTGAGATTTTCGGGACCCCGACTGCAAACGGAATGTATTCTGGAATAACAATTCGTGTAACGGATGGATCCGGTGCATATGATGAAATTACTGTTTCTATAACAGTTACGACAGTCAATCAGGCTCCTACTTTTTCAAATAATGGTATTACAATAGATGAGGGCTCAAGCGGGAATGTTATAAGTAATGCTCATCTGACCGGCGCCGATGCAGAAGATGCGGATTCCAGTATTACTTTTACTGTGATCACTGTTCCCACAAACGGGGTCATTTTAACAATTGATGGAGTGACCGCTATTGTAGGATCTACATTTACAGAGGCCGATATCGATGCCGGTAAGATCGCGCTCTCTCAGGATGGAACGGAAGCGACATCGTCCGGTTTTACTTTCTCTCTGGAAGATAGCATTGGAGATTTCGCAACAGGAGCATCTGATGTTTCAACGGCTACTTTCAGTATAACAATAACAGGACAGAATGATGCACCGATCATTTCTACTTCCAACACTCCGGGAGATGCGACGGAAGACTCTTCCTATAGCTGGACTCCAACCGCGACCGATCCAGAAAGTGATACTCTTACATATGGAATTGCCGGTGGCTCGACACTCCCCGAGGGACTCAGTATAAATACAAGCACAGGCGAAGTCAGTGGAACTCCGACAATCCCGGGAACTTACAATGTGGAGATCGAGGTAAACGATGGGAATGGAGGAGTGTCTACACAGTCCTTCTCTTTTACTGTAATCAATGTCATCGAGATCATCTCCGCAGAAACTCAGGATCTTGATAATGACGGTTATATCGATCACTATAAGATTACATTTGACGGTAATGTGGATGATTCAACTTTTCCAGGATACTCCAGTGGAAGCGCCGGTACAACACAAACTGACTGGCTTGTAAATGGATACTCCGGCGTTGTGTTTGACGATTCTCTGGGAGATACAACGGACAACACTGTTATTTACCTTGCGTTTACCGAGGGCGCTACTCCGGATACAGGTGCAAAGCCAAATCTTACTACATCCGCAACTCCTGGACTGGATGACACAGATGGGGGAAGTCTGGCTCAAGTCGGGGATCTGGATGTAACGGAAGCTGACAGAGCGAAACCAGTACTGATGACCGCTGAAGGAACAGAGGGGGGAACGACTCTTTCTGTTACATTCTCGGAAGCCGTTTACGGGGATGCAAACACACCGGCCTGTGACGGTTCTTCCGGAGGTGATCTTGTTGGAGCTGACTTCGGATACACTGGCGGCGTAACGGGGGCGACTGCTATCTCTTCTATTGGAGGCGATGCATGTGGTAATGATGCAGCCTATACAGTCACGCTTACAATGAATAACTCTATGACAGTTGACGATGTAACGGACGTAGTGATCCCATCAGCTACATCCATCTATGATGCGGCAAACAACGAAGCACAGGGGTCTGCCAGTCCGACAATTGCAATAAACGATGCACCGACAATTGTTTCGGTAGCCCAGACTGGCGATAACACACTTGAAATTGTATATTCGGAAACTATGGATGAGGCTGCGACAAAGGCTACAGGCAACTACAAGCTTGTTGCATCGAAAACCATATCCGGATTGTGCAGCGATAATACAAATTTCAGCGGGAACAGTGCAGATATAAGTGTTTCAAGTATTACCGGATCGGGAACCACATATACTCTTACATTTGCTTCTAATTTCGCTGCAGACACATGGTATACGCTGGTTGCCGATAGAGCGAATGCTACGGATAGCTATGTAAAGGATTCCATCGGTAAAGAACTGGCCTGCGAAAATACGGAAACCTTTTTCAAGGACTCTACCGGACCGTTTATTGTAAATGCCAGTGGCGAAGCGTGTGGAAGCACTACGGAAATCTATATTGAGACTTCGGAAGAGGTGGGTAACCTTGTCGAATCAGACACAATGGATACCAATGGGGATACGGATCAATTACAGCTTTCACTTGAGGATGATGCAACAGGGTGTACCGTTCCGCTTCCATCATCAACGATTACAAGTTCAAAGAACTATGGAAGTCCAAAAGAGCTTACGGTCAGCGCGAACTCAGCGCTCTGCACCAGGTTCTATCAGCTTCGCATGAAAAATCCAAAGGATGACGGAACCTACTGTGGTGGAGCGCCCTGCATTGAAGACCAGGCTGGGAATACGGCCAGCGAACCGGCAGCGTATACATTTCTTGTGAATGATCAGCTTCGAGTGCAGAATGCTCAGGCTGTAGAGAACAGTGTGACAAACAATAAATATAAGATTGACCTTGTGTTTAACAAGCCTGTCAAGCAGCTCAGTGTGGAATGTTCTACTTCGACTGTCTGCAATAAACTGTATTATGTGAGTGGAATCAGCAATATCACGAATGCCGAGCTGATCGGTTCACGAAAGGTTCGTCTCACTACAGATACAGAGCAGACCGGTAGATTTTATACGGTTGTCGTCAACAATGGGACGACTGAAAGCAATCCAGCCTCCTGGACTGCTGAGGATACGGCCAATCCGATTCTTTCCGATTCAACATGCAGTACAGGTGAAACTGTGGCCGACTACCCTTATGATCGTTTTGCTTTTCAGGGGAGCGGAAATTCTGTGGATGATCTCGATAGCTTCTTCTTTGACGATCCATTCCAGGATGGAGCACAGTTTGCTTTCGCATTTCCTTATAAGGAGCAGGTTTATGTGGGACCCAACGATATAAATAACGCGGTTTTTAGATTTGAACCATCTGGTTTTAACCAATCTCTGGCAAACTATGAGTTTATAAATGGAACATGTACAACTCCCAATGGATTCGGTCATGTCCTGCCAGGCAACAGTCCCACAGATACAACAACCGGTGATCTTCAATGCGGTGGAACACTGGATAATTCCGGACCGTTTGATGAGGTTGGTGTAGTTGGTTTTAACGCGGTTACGATCGATCCGGATGGAAGCACAACCGATGGAGACTCTCTCAGTTCACTTGCCGTCGGTATACTCCGTGTCAATATCGAAGGGAATGGCGGACTCTATTACACAGAGGATACGGATAATATACTTACGATGGATAATGATTCTACGGCAACAGAAGCCAATGGTGCGAACACCTGGAGTATCCAGCAGATTTATGGTTATGGAAAGTATGTATGGATGGGTGTCTCCTCCGATCATGGTGGAGCGGCACCAATCTTAAGCAGAAGGACCGTAACAGGCACCGAAGGCAGTTTGAGTATTTCCGGTGAACTGGATCTACAGACAAGCGGTGTGGATTATCTCGGTAAGGCAAGCGGTGCAAACCCGGGCAATCCCAATGATTACAGTCCATCCGGAAATGTTGTGGGTGTTGAGTCTATTACAATGTATAATGATACACTCTACATTGCGAATAACGGAGGTGTGGTATATAATCTGAACGAAGTGGATAATGGCGGATCGGGTGGCTGGGATAGTGCATCCCGGCCTGGCGATGCTGATTATAAGCTCTCGGTCACTGATACACTGATTGATTCTACAAATGGAACGATGAGTGGGATGACTCTCTTTATGCCGGATTCAGTGGATTGCTCCAGTAATGATGTTTCCGATGGAGGTGGTCTCGGCAAGGTTCGACCAGGAGAGAAAGGAATTCCCATACTCAAAGAATACGGCGGAAAGCTATACATGGTTCGTAATGTATCTATAGCAACAACGATTTCCAATGCGGATGACTGCACAGCCGGTGATGCAACACTGCGCGATGGTACAGAGAACCTTCGTGGTGAGCTCTGGGTATGCAATCCATCCGGTGGAACTCTTGCAACGGTCTGTGAACCGGGAGACTGGACGCGTCTTATTGCCGGCGAAGAAACGGAACTCTGCAACGGGCAGAGCGCATCATGCACAACGCCTGAGTCCAATGCTATCTCCATGCTGGAGTTTGTGGGTGACGAAGTCTATGTGGGATTTGATGACCCGACCAATGGTCTAAGAATATTTCATACGGATGCAACCAGTGGTATTGCTCAGACTGATCTTGCGGCAAACGGGGGAAGTGCAACGGATGATACTCTTTATTATGCGGGATGGCAGCAGGCTGGCGTGGATCGTTTGACAACTGACTCTTCAGAAATCAGCAGTGGATATAACAAGTATATCTTCTCCTCATCAACGATTACCGACGCGTATGGAGATGACTATCTCTTCGTTGTCGTCTCTGACGAGGATACAGCAGGGACACAGCCGATACGGGTCTACAGGCAGCTGGGTGCTTACCAGAACCTGTGACTGAAAGATTTCCGGACGGGAATGGATGCTCTGGATGAAATTCTGGAGTATCCAAGAGTAAGATACAACGCTCTCTTGCTACACAGAAGAGGGCGTTTTTTATTGCTGATTTAATTTGAAAATAAGCTGGACCCGCTCATATTCAATTGTTACGATTATTGTCTAATTCTTACATACACCTGTCCCGGGAAATTACATGAATACTTATATTAATAAGAAAAGAAATTCTACAATATTGTTTGGCTCTGTATCTTTCATCTTTCTGGTCTTCATTCACTCCTGTTCTTTCTTCAAGAGTGAAGATCAGCGAAGACTGGAAACGGCAGAATTACTGTTGTTTCGCCCTGTTGTATCCGGTACAAATCAGTATCGTTATCAGTCCGATTACAGAGGTCCTCTGAAACCTGGAGATAAGTTTGACCTCTCATTTGGACGAAATAATCGGGATGAGGCTCGCTTTAAATTGATGCTTGTTGGTGCGCAAACCGATTCTATGAGTATCCGGGCAGTGGATAAAGGTCCTGTCAAAAGAGAGTGTGTTATAGAAAGAGTTGAGAACCGAAAAGGTTGTGTTATAAAAGTAAAGAGTGACGGGCGGCATTTTCTTGTTTCTATTAAACGTGAAATATTTACTAAAAATACACCGGTTGAGTTATATATATTCGCTGAGTCAAAAACCCCGATCTCATTTTATCGAGAGAGAAATCTCCTGAAAAAATAGAATTCTATTAATTACTTATTCTCGTGTTGGTCTAAAAAAAATACTCATTGATTCTCCAGAGCTGTAGAACAGACTCCAAAAAAAAATGTGATTTGTCTAAAAAGTGAAGGTAAGCTTTGCATATTATGAATAAGAGGCTGCTCTGATGGATGTCGAATACAATGACTCTTACTGCAGGTCTGCAAGGTTTCCGGCAGTCCAGGTGTCGTGTAAATTACACTTTGCGTAAACTTTTATGGATCGAAGATCCCAGCCTGACTCGACTGGAATAGTTACTGAAAAAACCTTTGTATCTTTCGAAAAAGGTTTTGACCAGAGAGTTTTTTTGTTCTCGTCCATAACTCCGATTACCTCAATATAATGGGCTGGAGAAGGTTTCTTGAGGGAGACTGTAACACGCAGAACTTCATGTGAATACGTATCGTTGAAAATATTAATCCTGGGTATGTGTTCATCCTTCAAGGGAGCCCATTCGCCAGGATTTTCAGCCGTATACTCGGACATTGGATTTTTGGGACTCTGTTTATCCGGATCCTGATTGGAACAAGAAATAGCTGGAATAGCAGTAAATGAAATAATCAGAGTGGCGGTAAATTTCCGAATTAATTGTAAGGTAATGTGTCTGAATTTTATATTGTTCGGGACTCCCATGAATAGATCACCTGCAGTCATGCAAATTATGTCAATGGATATAATTTGTATTACTCAATGAATAGTTAAAAGATAACAGACACATTAGAAACACTTTTCAGAACACTGGCAAGATATTCAATATTACTGCTCCATTTGATTGATTATCAAATTCCGGGAAGCCTGTGAGCATAAAGTTAATCATCTTATAACTTCATACTCTATATTGGAGATATGTTTCCAGGTAGAAATAATAATATTCTACGTATAATTATATTGTATTTCATACGATCCCTCTATGGTTGTCGCTGGATATCCATCCTATGAATTTACTCTGCACTGCAATAAAAGTTAAGAAATATTGCCAAATAAGTTGGGCGATATTGTGTAATAGCTCGTCTGTTAATAGAAGTTATGTAAGTAATAGTAAAATGAGAGCATACGGTTTCTAAACCGCTGGCTGATCGGGACTCTATTGCTGAATGAATTGTCTTTGAACAGGGATTTTAAGTGAATATATATATATCACCAGAGTTACTCTTTTTTTCAGGGTTTGTCATTTCAGGCATATTTATAACTATAATATTAATTATAATACGTACCCGTAGTAAATATATTAACCAGTTACAGGCATTGGGGGAAAAAGAGAAGTTATATGATAAGATATTTAATATTATTCCCTGCGGTATAACAATTACAGATAATAATGGAAGAATAATTGACGTAAACGAAGCTTCAGTAAGACTTCTTGGATTGTCCAGGGAAGAACAGTTGAGTAGAAAACTTGATAGTTCACTCTGGAATATAATTCAGGCTGATGGAACCCGGATACCTGACGATCAGTATCCCGGAATTCGAGCCATGAAAGAAGACAGGACGATAAATGATACGGAGATGGGTATTGTGACGTCTGCTGGAACCAGGTGGGTTCAGGCAGGTGCAACTCCTGTAAAAAGCCGGAGTTTTGGAGTTGTTGTTGTTTATGTAGACATTACTGATCGAAAAAATGCGGAAGAGTATTTACATAATGTGAACTCCTCACTTGTCAATCAAGTTGACGAAGAGGTTGTCAGAAGACTGAAAAGCGAAGCTAAATATGAATTTCTTTTTCAAGTTATACCTGATGCAATAATTGTTTATGGATTTAATGATGATGGAACTCCCGGTCAGTTTCTGGAAATCAATGAGGCTGCCGAAGGATTACTCGGGGTTGGTTTAAAAGATACTTTTTCGCAGGATGGATCCCTGCTAAATCCCTTTCGAAATCAAAACAGGAAGAAGCTAATTGGCAATCTGTATGAAAAAGGGGAAATACAGTTTGAAGAGGATATAATTACACCGGAAGGTGACCGCAAGGAAATATTTGCGAGAACAAGACTGATTGAATTTGATGAACTACCGATGGCTGTGACTGTCATTAATGACCTGACTGAACTTCACAGACTTCAGCGCGAAAAAGAGATACAGCAGGCGATGTTAATCCAACAATCAAAAATGGCAGAGATGGGGAACATGCTGGGTGTGATTGCCCATCAATGGGCTCAGCCTCTAAATGGAATAGCGCTTATAAGTGAGGATATAGCGGACGCTTTTGAATATGGTGAACTGAATAGTGAGGTTATGAAAAAAGGGGTTAAGGAAATCCTTGATCTTGTTGAGTTCTTAAGTGAGACGATTCATGATTTTCGCAATTTTTTTAAGCCCGGTCTGGTTCGTGATAATTTTTCCGTTATTGGCAGTATAGAAAATGTCTATTCAATGATGCAGTCCCAGTTCAGATCGTCAGGAATAAATGTTCAAATAATAGGTGATTCGGATATAAAAGTGAACGGATTCAAGAGTGAGTTCAAGCACGTAATATTAAATTTACTTATAAATGCCAGGGATGTTATATTTGAACGAAAAATCAATAGTCCTGAAATTGTAATCAATGTAGAACAACAAATTGATGATGTTGTTATAACTTTTGTTGATAACGCAGGAGGTATAGCGGATCATGAAAAAAAAGATAATATATTTGAACCTTTTGTAAGCACAAAAGGCGAGAATGGTACAGGAATTGGATTGTCTCTCTCGCGAGAGATATTGAAAAAAATGGACGCTTCTATTAGTGTTGAGAATGTAAATCAGGGTGCATGTTTTACAATACACTTTCCAGTTGAAACAATTCTGGAGCAGGTCAGTATCTCAGACAGCAAAATTGAAAATCAAGTATAATGTCTGTTCAGGCAGAATTACCCATCGTTGTTAAAGCAATCCGGATACATACTCTACGATTGTACAAATAATCTTACTATCGTTGCATAATAATTTTCGTGGTAAGAGATTCGACAGATACTGTACGTGAGGTAGTATGCCTGTTGATTTGTGCTACCGGGGCGATAGTGCAGGGTCAATTTCCGGTGTTCCGTAAAGATACCCCTGGCCATAATCAATACCAATAGACTTTAAAAGTTTGTTGGTTGCTTCATCCTCGACGTATTCAGCAATTGTTTCCAGACCGAATTCATGCGCCATCTGGTGCATATTGCGTACCATGATTAGATCACGAGTATCCTCGGCCATATGCTTGATAAAGCTCCCTTCAATTTTAACGTAGTCAACGGGGAGGTACTTCAAATACATAAATGATGAAAACCCGCTTCCAAAATCATCCAGTGCTATCTTAATGCCGTGCACGTGAAGTTCATCAATGAGCGGAGCAAGTTCTGCAATATGTGGCAGAGCCTCACGTTCTGTAATTTCAATTACGATATCACCGGGATCCAGTTTGTATTCATATACAAGATCCGGAAGGTTTCGAATACGGCTTAGATTACCAAAAGATCTGGAAGAAAAATTGAAAAATAATTTTATACCGCGGAGATTATTGCGCTTCATCATTTCAAGACCCTTTCGCATAATCAAACGATCCAGATCTTCGGCATATCCAAGTTCTTCGGCAATATGAATGAACTCAATGGCAGGTATTACTTTTCCTTCATTGTCAAGAATTCTGGCGAGTACTTCGTATGCAAAGACCTCTCCCGAGGAGACTTTAACCAGTGGCTGGAAGTATGCGATAATTCGGTCATTGTCCATTGCATTGCGGAGAAACTCACCCTGTTTGAAGACTTCCATCATGACTTCGGCATCCGTTTCTTCGATAATGGCTACCTGGTTTTTACCCTGTTTCTTGGCCTTGTACATAGCCACATCCATGGCTATGCGAAGTTTATCGGTATCTTCTCCGTTTTGCGGATAAGATACGACACCAATACTTGCATGAACCCGTGTGTAACCGGTCGGAAGTTCGAGACTTGTTTCTTTTAATTGTTTTAGAATATCATCAGCGGCTTTTATACCATCTTCAAGAGGTGTTTCCGGCAATATTAGAGCAAATTCGTCTCCGCTGAGGCGAGCCAGTATGTCCGATTTCCTTTTGTTGGACGCGAGAGTCATTGCAAGTTCTTTTAGCGCCAGGTCACCGACTGGATGACCGTAAGTATCGTTAACGTGCTTGAAGTTGTCTATATCAAGCATTACAAGAGAAAAGCTGTGATCATGACGTCTGGATCTATCAATTTCATATTCCAGGAATTGTTCAAACTTTCTACGATTGTATGCTCCTGTTAAAGGATCGCGAACCGTGAGTTCTTCCAGTTGAACCTGGTAGCTGTGAATTGTGGCAAGGAGGCGATTGAAATACTCAGTAAGCTTTCGAAACTCGGAAATAACGGAAGTTTGACGAACACGTTGTGTGAGATCCGTATTCTGTATAATATTGCGGATAACAAGAAGAAAATGCTGGATTGGCTGCAGTAAAAAAAAGTGAAATTTTAAATACAGGGCTGCGAAAAGCAACATCATGATCCCCATAAAAATTCCCAGAAGGACCACAATAAGTTTTGTCAAGGATTTCTGGAGATTATTAATGGGATAGTTTATGTCAATAACACCATTTATATCCCCCGGTTTTGCCATCGTGTGACAGGCAATACACTCGTTTTTTACAACTATAGGGTAAACATAACGAATCTCATTTTGGAGAGGAATCAAAACCTCTTTACCATTCTTGAGGGCTGTTGCGATGGCAGGATCATTGTTGCGAATGAACTTTTCGCCGGGGATTTCCCCGAATTGCCGGATTACCGGATCTCCCCGGAAGACAGATATCTGGAGGTTCGGTTCTGTCTGATTCAATCTTTCAATAATTTCGGAAATCTCATTCTTTGTCCAGCCTTTGCGCATGGCTGAGTAGAGACTCTGAAAGATCAAACGTGAAGTCTGTCTGGCATCTTCGCGCGCAAGATCATCGATGGCACGGCTTCGAATGTAGACGGACATTGCAATAGTAACAACACTCGTAAGTACAAAGAATACAATTGAGACTGCAAGAATGAGTGTTCCCAGCCTGATTGACCAGGCACGATGTCCAAAGACTTCATCACTCCTGTCTACTTTTCGTTTCTTTAGGTAGTTAATACGTTGCATTGTAATAATGAAAGAACTTTGTCTTTGCAGGTATTCTTATGTCTGTCTGCATAAAGTCAGGATGCCCAGAAAAACAGAGAATCATATCTTCTCAGATTAGTCAATCTTTGCTATCAGTAAATTCTTAAAATATTGAAATACGCAAAATGTAAAAGCTGATCAAGATCATTCCGGTAAAAGTACCGCCTTAAAGGCAGGCCTGGAGAATGTTTCACGTGCGTTATCTAGAATTTCTTCCAGAGTAATCGTTTCTATCTCATGCAGGGCCTTTTCTGCGGGATTTTCAGTCATTCCTTTCAGAATGGGGACACCCAGCATACTGCCGAGGCCGTTGGATGTTTCCGTGCGGGCCGCTATGGATGTTCTAAGCGATGCTCGAGCACGTGACAGCCTGGATTCCTCAACGGGAGAGTGACAGATACGGTCTATCTGTCCTTTGATTTCACTGTCAAACTGGTCCAGTTCATCCGGGTCAATTCCACCACTGATTCCGATTGTCTGAAAAGAGTCGTGTCGTTGGACCCAGGAATAAACCCCGTAGGAAGACATACCGAGATCTTCACGGATTCTTTCGAATAGCAGGGCTGAGTCATTTCCACCCAGGACGTAGTTCATCATATCCTGACGGTAACGGTCGGGATGAAAGTAGGGCAGCGCCGGGTAGAGGAGAATATAGTAGGCTTCCTGGATTCCCTTTCTTGTAAGAGTCAATTCGCCTTCTGTATAATGAATGGATTTTAAGGGAGAGGGATCTGTATGCTCATGACCCGGAAACATGTCGGCGACAGCTTTGATGGCACGAGCTCTATCGACTCCGCCAATAATGGCAATCATTGTATTGTTGCCGCCATAGTACTGATTCTTAAATGCGTGCATTCTCTCAACAGTAGCATTTTTAATGGAATCCTGGGTGCCAATGATTGGATGATATCCCTTGCCGAGATAGTTTTGCATTGCATGCTCGAATAAATAGTTTTCGGGATCATCTTCACGTTCCCGAAATTCACTCAGTATTGGATTGAGTTCTTTTTGAAACTCTTCGGGCTTGAAGAGGGGATTTTGATACATATCTGCAAGGATATCAAGGCCCGTTTCAAAGACCTCATTTAGAACTGTTATATAATAGGCAGTGTGGTCATGAGTTGTGTAAGCATTCATCTTGCCACCTATGTCATTGGCGGCGCGTGAAATATCCGTCCCGGCAGGGCGTTTTTTTGATCCTTTGAAAAACATGTGCTCCAGAATATGAGCCATACCGTAAAGATCATCCGGTTCGGCATCGGAACCGGCATTTGTAAGGATCTGAATGGCTGTTAGAAAGCTCTGGTTCTGGTGATAGAGGACACGTATGCCGTTGACTTCAAGGATTTCCATAAAGTTCAGATCTCTTTATTGGCCCCTGGTGTAAATGAATTAATTTTGGGTGGCTCGCACCTGCCTCCCGGACAGGTGCGACCGGGCTCTCGGGTCGAGGGACCTCCCGGCGCAAATCTGGCAGAGGGAGGGAGTCTGCTGTGTTATTTATTAGAATTAATGAAATTCGGTGCACCGGGTCCCTCCTTCGACCTGACGATCCCTGCCACGCAAATGGAAACAGGAAATTGTAAGCATTTCAGTTGCTCAGAATCTCCATGCAATGAAAACAAGCATTATTCCTGAATAAGAAGCACGGAATGATTTTATTAATAGAATGTATGCAAACAGAGTAAAACTGATTGTTTTCTTTAATAAATGAATTTCTTTTCCCTGGAAATGGATAGTATCGCAATTATATGAAATTTCTTTTTTTTGATAGAAATTATCATAATCGTATATTACAAAAAATTTATTTACAGAGAATAACTGGACAATTTATAAATATAATTGTACCAAGTGCCTGTCAAAAGGTAAAAGATTTAAATTTATAGGTTATGAGTGGATGCTTTCGATTTTCTCGTCCTATAATGTTAGATTTTCATACATAAAGATAGTAAATCTCAGGAGTGAAACATTGATCAGAATAAAAAGTAACCTGAAAACTCTCATACCGTTAAGTGCCATGGCATTTCTTCTACCCTCATTGCTTGGTGCACATCCCGCAGGCGGTACGGGATTGTTGAGTGGAGCTGTACATCCTCTGACGGGAATGGATCATTTCATTGCAATGGTCGCTGTGGGAATCCTGAGTGTTCAAAAGGGTGGTAGTTTGAAAGCTCCGCTTGTTTTTATTGGATTTATGGTCATTGGAAGCCTGCTTGCTTTTATGAATTTCCGAATTCCGGGAGTGGAAATGGGAATTGCCATGTCTCTGTTGGTGCTCGGTGCGGCTATAGCCTCTTCAATGCGGGCAATACCGGCTGTTTTGAGTTTAGGAATTATTGCAGTATTTGCCATGTTTCATGGCCATGCCCATGGTGAAGAGATTCCTGCGATGTCAAACCCGGCAGTCTATGCAATGGGATTTGTCCTGTCAACGGCTGCCCTGCATATGACCGGAATTCTAATCGGGACTCTTGCTCTCCGCCACAATACCGCGTACAGAGTGCTGAGGCTTGCAGGTGTTGCCATGTCCTTCACAGGCGCAGTCTTATTGATTGGTGTTTGAATAAGCATTAATCATTGAAGGGAGTGCCACATAATCAACGTATTGCAATCATTGGTTATGTGGCATGGCATGATAGCTATTCTTACCGCTCTAACCGATCAGACTATCTCTTTCGATTCTTGCGACGAATATAAAGATCGAGTCCGGCCCTGGCACCTGTTCTTATTTTGTTTTTTACTGACGGAAGAAATGAGAGAATTCCGCTTTTCCAGCCGAGAGCCATAAAGGCCCATCTGTTTAGATTGAACGTATCAGTGTGTTTAATGATTTTTCCGTCTTTGAATAAGAATGAACCTTGAACTATATTGTGAACTGGTCTTTTTTCTGCACCGAACTCGTAAAAGGCCTCCCATTCGGCTGTTGCCGTGTCAGCTTCAACATTAACACGGTTCAGTTTTATTTCCAGAGATTGGCTTTTTTCTATCAACATCCGCCACATGTATGCAGCCTCATTCGCTGTAAGGTTTCGGAATACGGGATCATTGAAAATCACATCGGAATGATAACAGGCTATCATTTTCTCTGCATCTTTGTTCATGAACGCCGTGTAAAAGTTTTCAATTGTCGTTTTGTAGGAAGTCATATGAGACCTGTTTCTTTAGAATAATAGATCAGTTGTTAACGTGTGACCTGCTGTTCAATCTCTTTTACAAAAAGATTTTTCGAGGGGAACCACATTTTCCAGGCGATTGTATACAGAATAAGTGAAAAGAGTGCAATCTGCACTTCGACTTCGGATATGGAAATGCCTGTCCCGCTTCTGGCCTGCATTGACAGAATGATGCACGAAAAAGCGGCCGCCAGGTTAAGTATCACAACTCTACCCAGATGTAGTGCTAAGTAAATCATATGCTTATCCCATTTATTGTTTTGCCTGTCATCATCATCTTCTTCATTGAATTTTATAATTTTTGCCGTTAGAAATGGAACTGCACGAATTCCGATAATGATTGCGATAATCATGATTACGGCAGAAAAAATAGAAATTAGCATACCCGGTCCATTGACAACCCTTGTTTGAGGGGTTATAAAATAGGTACTCACTACGAAAATGAGAAGAAATACAGCAAGTCCGAGATGGGCAAATCTTGCAATGCGTATATAATCATGAATTTTTTTATAATGCGGCATATATTACTCTGTTTATAAAATTGTAAAAAATGTTGGGCGCAGATTCATCAGTCTCAATAACAGAGTGCTCCCATGGAAAGCAATCTATTCCCTATCTCGATCTCCGGGCGGAGCGTTTCAAAACAATAAGACAGAAAAGTCTGATTGCAGTAATAAGTAAAATGAGTGTAATTGATTGGGATCCGGTATTGCGCTGTAATATTTATAAACCCTTAATATGTTTATTAATTATTGCAACGAATTTTTCTCTGGATGGGAACCAGGCTATCCAGACGACAAAGAAAACTGCAATTACGATTAAAGGAATCTGGACAATAATAAGTGAAGGATCCAGCTTCCCACCGCTCTGTGACTGAAGAAAAAGAACAATTCCGGCAAAGAGAGCGGCTCCATCAATAAAGGCCAGTCGTATAATATGAGCAGACAGATAAACAGGAAAAAATTTCCAGACTGCCTCCGGGTTGTATTTATCTTCTGCCGCCAGCTCAAGCTTGCCGAGAAGCAGTGGAAAAATAAGTGTACTTATCGCAATGGCAATTCCAATAGCGATCAAGGAAATATATGCAAATATTTCTCCCGGACCCTCCAGATTCTCAATTCTTTCTGTCGGTTGCCGGGATAAAAAAAATACAATTCCAACAAAAAGGGCCACTCCCATTCCTATTCCCAGATGAATAATCCGCAATACATTGATGGGTGAGGGTTGTTCGGGCAATTTTTGAGCGTTCATTTCCATTGTAATATCCTTCTGCTGATTGACGTTTTTATAGATCGATTAACAATACCTGTGATTTAGTATTCATGGCAAGACAATAATTAACCTGTAGTTTTATACTTATTGCGAGTTCGCGAAAGTCATAAGTAGTTTCTGAATTCTATCGCCGCACCGGGGAAGCGAGAAGTGTTATAAAAATCACGCAAAAAATCCTTTCGCACCAAAGTTACAAAAACGCTTTTCGGGAACTATTCGAGGAGAAAATTCGAAAGGCTGAAATATCAAATACGAAAGATGACGATTTACCGCATCTCGTTTGTTCCAATGTGTATTATCTGGAATAGCTAAATGAATTATCCAAATAATAGAGAGAGGCTTGAGCTACTGGAGAGCTGTGAATACAATTGCTGTTAATCTCATACTGAGTATGAGATTAACACATTATGCAGGAAAAAAAAGAATCCAATGGAGGGTTTCATATCGCTCCGGTATATTTAGTGAGACTGTAGAATCATATGGTTGGATTTTTATGGGATACAGACGGAACATTCTTTAGTATATAAGCGCCTATAAAAAACAGGATAGATACGGATAATATTCCAAGCCTCGGGTTACCGGTAATTCGTCCGACACTTCCCATCATGATTGGTCCGATAATCGCAGCAAACTTTCCAACCATATTATAGAATCCAAAGAACTGGGCTGACTTTTCCTGAGGAATCAATCGGGTAAAAAGAGATCTGCTGAGAGCCTGAATCCCTCCCTGAACAGTTCCTACGAGAAAAGCTATTGCAAAGAACTTATTTATCTGAAAGCCGAAAACCGTATAGCTGCCCGTGTCCAAATTGTATCCAAGAATCGTTACAAATATATAGATGCCTATTCCGATAAAAATAAAACGTTTTGCTCCGTATTGCTGTCCAAGCCAGCCAAAAAGGTATGCGAAGGGAAAAGCGACAAATTGAACCATCAAAAGTGCTCCGATTAAATCAGATGTTTTCAGTCCTATCGCTTTTCCGTAATCCACAGCCATTGTTATGACGGTATCCACACCATCAATATAAAACCAGTATGCAAGTAAGAACAGAAATACATGCCTGAGCTTTCTGATTTCCTTGAAAGTATTTATTAGCTGGGCGAATCCTTCCCTGGACGCCTGACGAAGACCGATTTTTTCACCTGCAGGTTCATCGACACGCAGTATGAGTGGAATTGTAAAAACTGCCCACCAGACAGAGACCATTAAGAAAGAAATCTTTATCGCCGTTACGGGACTGTCAATTCCAAAGAAATCAGGCTTAAGAGTCATGGCTACATTTATAGCGAAAAGGAGTCCTCCTCCAAGATAACCAAGCGCAAAACCCAGTCCTGAAATTCTATCTACGTCACTGGAATCACTTACGCTCACTATAAGTGAGTCATAAAAAATTAAAGAGAAAAGAATGGAAGCATAGGATATTACATATCCCCCTGATGCAAGCGGCCAGGCACCTTCGGGAATAAATGCAAGCATTGCTGTAGTAAGAATGCCAATTGATGCAAAGAATAAGAGAAATTTCTTCTTGGCAGAGCCTCTGTCTGCAAGAGCGCCAAGTATGGGAGCGCTCAAGGATACGATTAATCCGGCAGTTGTTACTGATACTCCGAGCCAGAAGCTGCTTATAGTTGCTTCAACTCCTTTGCTCCAGTAATCCTTAAAGAAAACCGGAAAAAAGCCTGCGACTACTGTTGTGTAAAATGCTGAATTTGCCCAGTCATAGAAGGCCCAGCTTATCGCACCTTTTTGTAACCTTTTTTTCCCTGACATCCATCTCTCCTGTTTACTTTTTGAGATTTTATTTTCTGCAACCGATCTGGAGGTTTAACCGTTAGGACGTATGTTATATTTAATCATTTGCAGATCAAATCCTTTTCTCCGCAATCCCGGGCAATAATGTCGCGAACTATATTCCGGAGTTTAATGGCACCGCTCCAGCCCTCTTCAGCTGCTTTTACGGGCGGAGATATTGTTAAACCTACATCTCCACGTCGTAAAAAAAAGTCTACGTCTCGCATTTTTTCACGTGTTCCCCGCAGTGATACCGGTAGTATTTTAGCATTGAGCTGGGTTGCAAGTATAAATGCTCCCATACGAAATGGCTGTAAACCAGGCAATTCCGTAAATGTTCCTTCTGCAAAGAAAACCGCAGGAGCGGAATTTTTAGTAAGGTCCTCCTGTATTTTGCGTATATTATTGATTCCACCCTGCGCATCATATCTTTCCACGTATGCAGCGTTAATCCTGTTCAGAAAAATTCTTGGGAAAAATTTATTTTTCAGTTCTCCTTTTACTATAAAGCGAAGAGGTTGTTTAAACGCTGAAATAATAAAGAGTGGATCGAGATAGCTAGCATGATTGGAGACAATAATCAGGGGTCTGTCTGCCAGAATATTTTCCTTTCCTGTAATAACGCATCGTGTTCCGGATAACCGGATTATTGTCCTTGCCGCCAGACGGAGTATGAAGAAGCGAAAACGTATTCCGGGAGATATGGCAACGATCAGCCATACCGGTGGAACGAGTAATCCGGCCAGTAGCCAACCGTAGGCGGCATATGATAGTTCTGTTATTCGGTTGAATATTCGATGGGATAATACCGGAATGCTGGAAAGGGCCAGATGAAAAAACTGCATAGTTACTGAAGTTGTCTTACCCAGTTTTCCAGTTTCATAAAGAGATCTACAGGCTGCTCTCCGGATTTTCCCACTGGATGTCTTCAGTACGGTTCGCAAATCAGCAAGCACAATATCATCGGGTTGTATTTGAAACAATTGAATTGATTTCTCCCTGATTATCTCTTTTATTTTTTCGAGCTTTTCCGGTTTCCTTTCTCTGGTTTCGGCCAGTACAATCAGTTTTTCTATTCCGCTCTCCTTATCTATGCTTCCAAAAACCGCAACTCCGCCCTTGCGGACTCCCTGTATATGTCCGACCGCTTCCTCCAACTCATAGGGATATATATTTCGACCACCACGTATTATTAACTCTTTCTGGCGGCCTGCAATAAAAACTTCACCATTGGCTGTGTAAGCGAAATCGCCGGTGTTACGCCATTCTTCGCTGATTAGTATTTCCGTAGCCTCCGGCTGATTGTAGTACATTGAAGTTGCACTTGGACCTCTGAACTGCATCAAACCCACTTTGCGATCTCCGAGAGTATGACCATTGCTGTCTACTATGCGAATCTCATTATTTTTAATGGGACTGCCGCATGATACAAATCGCAAAGCATCAGGGTCGTCATTGCTTGCCGGCTCTGCTATCCTCTCATTTATGAATCGATCTCTTTCAATGTTCTCAATCACAGGACCCCGTTTGGGAGGAGGAAACAGCAGTCCAACGGAGTTCTCGGCAAGTCCGAATACGGGGGCCATCGTTTCACGGCGAAATCCCATTGGTGCAAACCTGTTGATAAATTTATCCAGTGTGTCGGGGATTACTGGTTCTGCTCCGTTTAATGCACGTCTCCAGGTTTTTAAATCAATATCAGATAATTCTTCATCAGAAATTCTAGAGGCGCATAACTCATAAGCAAAATTAGGGGCTGCGGATATGGTCCCTTTATATTGGTGAATGGCGCGAAGCCACCTTGATGGTCTTGCCACAAAACTTAACGGTGACATTAAAACAAGCGGAATGCCGTACATAAGGCTTCCAAACCAGCACCCGATTAGACCCATATCATGATAGAGAGG
The DNA here is from genome assembly GCA_050295715.1 of Leptospirales bacterium. Lineage (GTDB taxonomy): Bacteria > Spirochaetota > Leptospiria > Leptospirales > Leptonemataceae > JBNKQE01. Next base: position 4,906 of record JBNKQE010000006.1, on the reverse strand, counting down.
GAGCCAGCTCACTATAACATCATCCGGCTGAACATCTACGGCATGCCCCATTGATTTTACATTGGCCACCAGATTCGCATGACTCAAAACTACTCCTTTGGGATTGCCTGTGCTTCCCGATGTATACTGAATAAAAGCAATATCCGATTTGTTTACGGGAAAAGGCTCCACAGGGGTTTCATTTTCCACCAGTACATCGTATGTAAGTATCTCTTTTATTTTTGAGAGTCCGGATTTGATAAGTGGCGCAAGTCTTATTGCCTCCGGGAGAGATATAAGAAGTTTTGCCTTTGCATTTTCAAGTATTCGTAACTGTTTTCGTAAATGTTCTTCTATTTGTGCGATTCGCCCGGGTGGGTAAATGGGGATCGGGATAGCTCCTGTAAATAATATTCCAAAAAATGTTGTAAGATATTCTCTTGACGTTGGAAGCATTATTCCCACCCTGTCGCCCGGTAAAATATCATGATTTCGTAAACCTGCGGATACATAGCAGGCTTCGGTGTACAATTCACCGTAAGTAACGGGTATGGACTCTTCACTTCCCGGCGAATACAAATGAACGTGAAGTTTATTCGGATGCCGTGCGGCATGCCATTGAAGAACCTCAACCAGGGTCTCTGCATTCTCTGGATACCCTGAGTCTTCATCTTCTTGTTTTACAATGATTCTTTCCGTCGCTGAAAATCTATTTTCAAAACAGGTTACAGGAGTCGATTCAAGTGCTGCAGCAAGATCAGCAATAGTTTCCGCACCAATTGCCAGATCCTCAGGTAATGTTTTTCCAAATTCCTTTTCTATTCTTAATAATAATTCAATTCGTGCAAGGCTGTCGATTCCTGCGTCTTTTTCCAGTGAACTATTCAGATTGATATTGCTGAGATTTAAACCAATATGAGTCTCACTTGATAATTCCCGTATTAGCTCAATTAAACGACTGTCATTATCAGAGTTTTGACGCTCAGTATCACGAGATTGCATATATTTATCAACCTTTGTTGTTTTGTTTGTTTCCATGAAAATCTTGCGGATGTTTTGGAATACATGCGTCCTTAATTATTTCTAAACTGCCGGATTGCCAGAAATAAATTCAAGAATACATTAACAATATATGACGATTCAATTCTGCAAATTCATAATAACAGGAAGTTTCTTATGCTATATTCGTCTTATAAATAAAATGGGTTTGAAGAATGCATTTATTCTTATTCACGGTGGATCATTCCGTATGGAAGAGTCGCCTTCATGTTTTTCTGTTGATACTTCTCTGGTTCGAGAAGTTGAAATAGACAGTTTTTATATAGATTCATATCCCGTCTTACAGATAGAGTGGATTCAGGTAATGAATTCAAATCCGTCTAATAATTGTAATGAATTGAATCCGGATTGGCCTTCGCCTTGTGCGAAGCATTCCAGTTTGAAGGATTAAATAAAATGACCGAATTTGAAATTCATACTACAATTAATGCTGCACTGCAAACAGTTGTGGATGCTCTGCAAAATCCGGATAATGCTGTTTACTGGACAACGGATCTGGAAAGATTTGAGACGATAGTGAAAACTCCGGATCTGGTCGGATCTGTTGCGAAGCTTCATTATAAACAAAATGGAAAATCATATGTGATGGAAGATAGAATGCTTTATTGTGAACCGGGAAAAAAATATGTCTCACAGGTAACCGGTGATGCATTGACAGCTATTGTCGAAACAACACTGACTTTCAAGGATAATGCAACAGGGATGTCAATACATTGGTCTGGTAAAGGGAAGATAGTTTTTTATAAGTTACTCCTGCCATTCTTGAAAAAGAAAATGATCGAGCAATCACAGAAAGAACTTGAGACTTTCAAAAGGCTGGTCGAAACCATGGGATCAAATTTCCAAATTCATGAGGTCTAAAGCAGGCCTCTCCCCTGGCATATTTTCGCGGAGCGGGGGGGATTGTATTTCATGATGGTAATCTATAGCGCTGTTGCGTAAACGTGCGGAATCCCCGGATACAATTTTATGTTATCCGACTTTCGCCTGATGGTGTGAGTATATTGCTTTTTTCCTTACCAATCGCTGGTCGCGGAGCTTTTTGTCTATATTTGAAGAGTCCTTGTTAGCTTTCTGTCTCTTGAATCGAGTAAAACCGAACAAAAGGTCAACGGATTCCATGCTTTCCTTCCGGAATATGGTTCAGTTCCACTATTTTTCAGAGAGATTACCCTCATATCAACAAGCATCAGAAACACAAAAATGTAACAACGGGAAAAACCGGTGGCATTGGAAATGGCCGAAAGACGAGCCCAGTCCCTCTCATCAGGATAAAAATTGACCCGACGAAGATCCTGCCCCTCGGACTGATATACCTTCTTCCACTTCTGGGGCTTAAGAAAACTCAACTTATGATTCAGCAGAGGATCATCCAGCAAACGTTGCAAATAGAATGCAAGAGGAAGATTCCTCACTTTTATATATCTCACGTATCCACTGAAAAACCGTTCGTGGTAGGGGCCTGGAATCAGGAGGGTGGAACGGGAGCCCGAGAAGGGCTCGCCAATCATTCGAATTTGTTCACTCATACAAAGACGGTGTATAATAAATTCAAAAATCCCGGAAAATTAAAATTATTATTGAGCGGCAACCGAGGATTTCAATACCTTCACGTCTCTACAACTACACACAAGATCGAATTGTCTGGTTGAACCTTTCTTATCAGGCTGAATGCTTACGATCACAAAATAAAAGAGAATTCATTTACTCTCTTTGTCTTTTCCTTTCAGATACTTTTGATGGTGCTCAGATCCTTCGCGCATCATGCGATGCCCACACTGTTGACATCGCTCCTCTTTGCAGGGTACTCCACGTTTATGCGGAATTGTTATATTACATTTTACACAGATGCAGTTTCCTGCAGGACCTTCATGGTGTTCGTGATGTTCAGTCATAGATTATATGACTGATTTATTATTAATTGGATTCATTTTTTTATTTTTTCTGAGTCTACTCAGATATACTTTTTTGGAATTCATAATCTCTGGTAAGATTTTTCCACGGATTGCTGGAAAACTATGGCTTTTCTTGAAACTTTAATAACTTCCAATAACTGAACATTTGCATGAGATCGATAGGATTATGATACGAATCACGATTCATTAATATCATTGAGGTTTTATCATCCATGGGATTGTCTGCGATGCATAAAACGGAATAGCTTTTGTCTCTCCAAAAGGCAACTCAGCGGGAACTGTCCATTCTGATTTTACAAGAGTAATCTTTTGTTTGTTCAAAGGAAGCCCATGAAATATCGCTCCATTGCGAGAGACAAACGACTCCAGTCTATCAAGAACACCATGTTTTTCAAAGATGGTCGCCCAGATTTCAAGGGCTACCGGTGCACAATAAATCCCTCCTGCCGCTCGAGCATTTGTCTTTGCTGATACCGGGTGAGGAGCGCTATCCGTTCCTGCGAAAAATCGCGGATGACCCGATATAACAGCATCGACAATAGCCTGACGATCTCTTTCTGTTTTTACAACAGGCAGACAGAAATGATGAGAATTAAGTCCACCGGCAAAAAGGTCATTTCTACTGAGCTCCATATGATGTGGAGTAACAGTAGCCGCCACATTGTCCGACATCTGCTTGATTAGATCTACAGCATCGGCCGTCGAAGTATGCTCCAGAACAATTTTCAGGGATGGAAACCTCTTGATAATTGGCTGAAAATGTCTCTCCAGAAATACCTTTTCACGATCAAAGAAATCTACTTCCGGATCGGTAACCTCACCATGAATTAGAAGCGGCATTCCGGCCTTCTCCATCGCCTCGAATACGGTGTATGCATTCTCGATAGAAGAGAGGCCCATTTCCGAATTTGTAGTAGCACCAGCCGGGTAGAGTTTCATTGCAAAGGTGCCAGCCTTTTTCGCTTTCTGGACATCTGCAGGAGTGAAAGAGTCTGTCAGATAAAGGGTCATGAGCGGTTCAAAACTCTCTCCATCTGCCAGATGGTTCATGATTCGAGTTCTGTATTCGTTCATCAGTGCGATTGTTGCAACGGGTGGTTTCAGATTTGGCATGATTACAGCCCTTGCAAAAGATCGAACAGTAGACTTCAGTGTATCTTTTAAAACCGGCTCGTCTCTAAGGTGAAGATGCCAGTCGTCAGGTTTGATTATTTCAATTTCTTTCAAATCTCAGTCTCCTGCGATGCCCTTGCAGGCTATCTCTTAAGGTATCAGTGATGCAACGAGAGAGGGATGTGGAGGGGCAAACCGGTTCCTCCTGTTTGCGACCCGTGGCCAATCACTGTATGAGTTCCTGCAAAACTCATGTCGCGAGGTCCGAAGCGAACAGCGTAGCCCGAAACAGCCCGCCAGGCGGCCCTTCAAAAGGGGACGCCTGCTCTCCCTGAACCTGATTTAAATGATCCAGTAAACTGATATGATTCGTTTACTAATCTATCTTGATCTTTTCTTTTTTGAAGATGCCTGATTTCTGCTTTTTCCCGCAGTGCCCCCTGGTTCAACTTTTGCGGGATTCTGAGGGCCGCCATAAAAGGGTGTCTCCAGCATATTCTCATCCAGGTAGTCGAGAAAACGTCCCTGCTTATCAGTTCTCTCCAGACGAAAAAAAATCCCCCAGGAGAGTGAAGGAAACATTTTACTCAGCGGCATCGCAAGGCCCGGTGGGAAGGGATAAAAGTTGGAGCCTGCATATGATTTAAGTCGAAAAAATCCACCCTGTTCGGCAAAGGCCTTGAAGTCAGGCAGTGTGAATCCCCTAACATGAGCACTCAGTGACTGGATCTGCGTTGGTTGACGCCCTGCAAGCAGCAGCAGTCTATTATGCAGACTTGCCAGGTTGGGGACACCCACAAGAAACTCTCCACCGGGTCGAATAATCCGGACTGCCTCAG
>JBNKQE010000005.1:0-38883 GCA_050295715.1 Leptospirales bacterium | reverse complement strand
CGGGGACCGGCCAGAAAGACTGCCGGATAAAGTTCCAATCGCGCGAGAAATCTTAATGCGAAATGCATTGCGGCCGGCGTAGCACTTAGAGAATCAAAATCGGGGACAAGCAGCGCAAAGGGTGCCGCATGTTGAGACTGAAACCTTTTTAGATAATACTCATACTCCTCACTGCGTCCGATTGAGTCGAGTAAAAGGCGAAATGCATCGGATATTAACATACGAAGCCTTCCTGAACTGTAACGGCTTCCCTGTCTTTACAAATAAACATCATAATTCTCTATCATAATAATACAGCTCTCCATTATGAAATCAACCTGGAAAATCATGATACGGAGTAGCCGGTTCCACGGGTATTTCTCCAGACTTCCAGAAACATTTTCGTTTCCTCTGAGAGTTCCCGGGTATGGTCCCTCTGACCGGATTTACAGCGTCTGTCCATAAAATCATCAATGTAACGATCGGATTTTCGATACTTCTGCCCGGGGTTTTGTGCCAGATACCCGGAAATCCGTCCAACCACACCGTTTAACTGGCTACCCAGTTCCCGAAAAATCTGACCGAGGTGTGTATTCCCGGCCTGTGTGAAATACTGGGCTGCAATTCCAAAGAGTGATGCCGGGAGAGTCAAAGAGATTATCTGTTCGCTTCCACTTGCCAGGCCGAAGGTCATATGTTCGGCATTCACTCGAGAAATAAAGGCAATGGGGGCATTCTGGCCGATAAAAGGGCCGTGTTTTCGAATTTCACTGCGAATTTCTGCAGGATCATCCAGTAAAAATTCCCTGCTATCTTCTATATAATCAAGGTCAAGCTGACGGGCTACCATACCGGCCAGATATACAGTCAGGTCACCTGAAAAGACAGGACCCTCGTGGGTCCACTGATAGTCTTCAAGCCAGTAAAGATGATCGGGAAAGGTTTCCCTCCATGGGCCATCCTGGTGTAGAGCATTTTCCATACCATCCCTCCCTGAAGGCCTCCTCGAACGAAAGGATGCCTGTAATCTTATTATCGGAACTTATGATTTCAGGTGAAATCTTAGATCTGTTTCTTTTCTATTTCCGAAATTATAGACGCTCAAAGAGAGTATAGGAAATTTTATGACTTTTGTCAAGAATGGAAGTTTGTGGGGCTACTCAGGAGCAGGCCCCGCCTTCTTTTGAATCAGAACAGTCCTGGAATCTTCATACCGCCAGTTACACCGGACATAAGCTTTTGCGCTTCACCGTTGGCTTCATCCATAGCCTTTTTTACTGCTTCGTTCACAGCTTTTTCAATAGCTCCAATATCCCCGGCCATAGAAGGATCGATAGTAATTTTTTTCAGGGCCATTTGACCGTCCATTGTGCATGAAACTTTACCATCTTTTGAGAGCCCCTCAACTGTCAGTCCGGCCAACTCCTTCTGAGCTTTCTTCATTTTGGACTGCATGTTTTTGGCTTCTTTCATCATTTTCGCCATATCACCGAGCATATCATGTCTCCGAATCACAATCTCAGACCACTTTAGACCAGTGGAATGAGCCATTTTTTGAAGGGCAGACTCCCACTCCCCCCTGTATCATTCCACATTTTTTTAACAGGCAACTCTCTGCAAATCAGCAGATAGGAGAGAATTCGGTTTTTCACTCATAAATGACTGAATGCAACAATCATCCTTATTCAGAGTGCTTCCGGCAATAAAAAGGAATAGAATTGAATGTTGCCATTTCAGTCATGCCCCGTATTATCTTGAGAAATCCCGTTGCGTCCAATTCGAAGATATTCCTGTAAGATTGAGACTGGATTCCAATCAAGCTTTCTGGAACTCGCGCAGGACTACGGTTGCATACGCTCCCGGAGGCAGAGTGAAAGCAAATTCATAACCATCATCAATCGAATTTACTGACATATCTTTTACATAGTAAAGAGCAGCTCTTCGTGCACCGATAAGATTGCTCTTACGAAAATGTTTCATTGCCAGATCATAGCGATTAAGAATATCCGATTCATATTTCTCTTCATCCAGAATCGGACGTTTCATTCGATATCCGTATATGGGACCGGTATAAACGATCTGATGGTCATTAAATCGACCCGATTCCTTTACAATATCCTTAACCGGGAAAATCCCTCCTCCAGAGGTTTTCTGTGCGACATCACCGGGAATAATACTGCGAAAATCATCTCTTTCAATTCTCATATGAAGCCATCGATTGAACAGTTCTGATTGAGCTGCTGAAAGTAAAAAATCACGCTTCCATCCCGAATGTTTTTTTTCACCGCGCAGTATCGCAAGTCCTTCCGAAGCGTTGCATCCTCCAACACCAAATCTCTGTGGTCCGTAAAAATTGGGGATACCGTCTCTCTCAATTCGACTCTGAATATCGCGTACAAGTCTATCGTCCTTTACAGAATCCGATAATACAATCCGAAAATGATTCCCGGAAAAATAACCGAGGCGAAGAGGTCGATCATGCCTTCCGCTCTCTATCGCGTCCAGATCAAGATTATCATTGATTCGTCTTTGAACATCTTCAGGATTCCATTCAGGCAGCATCAATGAGAAGCTCTGCGTGGCCACGGCATGTCTGTCTTTCAGTCCGCAATACCCAATCTGTTTCTCATCGATAGAGAAGAGGCTGCTCAGTTCTGTTACAATACTTCTTGTATTTTGGTTTATGCGGCGGGTTTTTACATGAATAAAAGGGCCATTGTTTGACAGGCGAAAAGCAGGAATTTCCTCCACCTCAAAAGACTCGTCCGTTTTTTTTATATCGCCACCGATCCCGGGCAGATCAGAAGTAAGATATCCAACATCCAGATGTGAAATACTATCAAGAGACTCCGGATTATCATCGTCATCGGAAAAAGTATCCCTGTCAATGTGTTCCCCCCTTTGCTCATTCATACTCAACTCCATTCAGATCGGTAAATGTGAAAATCACTGTCAGGATCACAACACAATATTCATTTATATATCAATCTACGAATTTACACTCAATATGAGTCATTTCGTTGCGCTATGCGGATGGTAAATACGTAATCCCGAAATTTTGTTTTACTGCACAAAATCCGCAGAGTATTCAATTAACTTGAAATTTCTACCTGCGCAGAAGCGTTTTTCACAGATGATTATTCTTCCACATAAATTTTTCCTGTCCTGTTATTATATTGACTTTATGTATAACCGGCATTCATACGGAATGGCTTCCTGTAAAAGTGCAACACAATGTCCATATCAAAAATCAATACAAGATCAATTGAACTATCCAGCGGAAAACTGTCCTGGCGAGAAAATAAGGAATTTGGTCCGTCTATCATATTTCTGCATGGCAACTCTCAATCCAGCCTCATATTCAGTGAGCTGATTGAGAATTTTCCTGATAATAAATACAGACTCATTTCCATGGATCTACCCGGACACGGAGACTCAGATTTCGCGAAAGAACCGGATACGATTTACACCCTGCCGGGATACGCATCTGTCATCAATGAATTTGTTAATGCCGCAGACATTGAAGATGTAATCTATTGTGGCTTTGATCTGGGCGGACACATACTTACAGAAGCTATACCATTGCTGGATCGGGCACGAGGTATTATGATATACGGCTCACCACCGGTCTCCGATACAAATCAAATCGTTGATGCTTTTCTTCCGGAACCAACTTCAGCCTATCTTTTCGAAAAAAATATTGACCATGAAATAGCATTTCGCATAGCCGCAGTTCGATTCGCACGTCCATCCCCGGAACTGATTCAACGGGATGCTATTCTATTATTGCGAACTGACGGTAACTGTCGTTTCTCTCTGGGAGCTTCCCTTCTGCGGGGTGAATTCAGCGATCATATAGAACTTATTAAAAAATCAAAAATTCCAGTTGCATTATTACATGGATCAAAGGATCGTTTTGTAAGCAAGAAATACCTGGAAAGTCTTCCATCGTCTTACTTCTGGAAAGGAAAAATTCAAATACTTTCTGACTGCGGACATGACCTGGCAGCCGATTGCCCTGCCGGTTTGACTGCGAAATTACTTGAATTTTCAGATTATTGCATAAACAAAACCAATTAGTCATTGTTCGCTCACAGGACAAAAGAGTTGTCAGGCCCTGTTCCCATGGATAACTCGCTTCAAAATACACTCCATTCAAATAAAATAGATCCGGAATGATATTCAGTAGTAATGCAGTTATATACTTATTATATATAATATATATCTACAGAATCTGTAAATTCATGAAGAGCGAAAACAAAAATTGATATCTGGAATTCGAAAATCAATAATTATTACTGATCAGGATAGGAGAAGACAGATTGGATATAAAAAAGCCAGCCTCTGATAAATCATAGGCTGGCTTTTAATAAGAAGCGAGCGATTAAGCCGGAGCTTACTCTTCGTTTACTATTTTGTGAAGTTCATCAAGGGTTGCAGCAACTTTTACACCTGGAATGGTAGTTCCAATTGTAGCAATGTAAGATCCCTGAACGTTTCCACGGAAAGAAGTGAAACCAATGCGATATACACCTCTAACAAGAGCCTTCATTGGATCGCTAACTTCAGATACGTGTCGAAGCAGTGAGTTGTAATGAGATCCTGATGGATTTGCAGGCATCTCGGAATCGTCATCATTTGTCTGAAGCGTAGAGAAAACCTTTCCGCCGTCTTTGATCTTAGTAGGATCCAGAATATCCATTCTATCCAGAACAATATAAGTATCAAAGAAAGCATCCTTATCTTTAGCCATACCAGCATCGTATGCCGGGCTCTTGAAATCACTATCGCTTGGCTCTTTGTCAGCCGGTGAGTACATTGATATACCAACTTCATCGATTACCGCAGGAACCCAGAAGTAAAGATAATAAACATCTTTTCCTTTGTATTTTCCATCGGGCTTTACATCCGGTGAAACGTATCCAAAATACTGAGAGTAGCTAGCATATGGAGCCCTCATTGAAACAGGGCCGTATCCGAGGCTATTTGAACTCTTCAATCCACCAGTTGCACAACTTGCCAGACTCACTCCCGCAAGAGCCATAAGAGCGATAGTCAATAAACGCTTGATTACTTTCATTCTATTAGTTTCTCCTTAAACGAAATCTACATATATAATAAGGCAAGAAACACAAATATGTCCTTTCCCAATTTATACGTCAGGAGACATGTTTTATTAGATCATGTCAATTTCATTATGTAATTTAGTTCCAATGAAATTTAAAATGATACAAAAGAAAAAATGTAATTTTATAAAAAAAGTGTTATTTTCAGGACAGTCTTTTGATATATTTTCCATTAAATTATCGTCAAAAGTGGACGGAAGGAAAATCTTAGATTTCCCATACACTTCCATATAAATGGAATAATTCGCGTCTTACTATCCAGTCCTTACAGATTGGCTCTTAAAGACATTAGCCGACCTGTATACCACATTCAAAAAACAGCTATTCCCATAGTTACAGAACAAAGAAAATGATTTTTATACAATACTTGAATCAAAATTAGACTGTATGGCAACTGCAAGTTACTCTAAATGGACAGGTCAAGCACGACGTGATCTCAGGATTTACAGACCAAAATTTCGAATCGAGTGGAAAAAAGGGGTATAGATGAAAAGACCCGCAGTAACTACCTGGAAAACACAATTCTGGATTCTACGGGGTGTTGCCTTGCTGGATAAAATAAAAGGAAGGATGCTCCCCCGGTAGGACTCGAACCTACGACCAATTGATTAACAGTCAACTGCTCTACCGACTGAGCTACAGGGGAGTATCGGTTGGCCCCATATTTTTCTCTGCACGAATGCTGTCAACCATGAAATATATTATGAAACCCAAAAAATAATAATGAGTAAATTTTAATCACCGGAAAATGTCCAATCCTCAATACACAGAATTAAAGCTTAATCATTCCACGCATTGTCAATATCAGTATTATCGTATGGCCAGGTATATTGCCCTGCCATGACAAATTTACACAGAAAATGAAAGTTATAATCAGAAGACTTCCTCAAGAACATAAAATCTATGACGGTCTGTTCCAAATATAATCCGCTTCCCCGCCACGACAGGAGCACTGAGCACAGAACCATCAATTTCCATACTCCATAAAAAATCTCCATTCTTCGCAGAAAGACATACAATTAGAGGAGAATCTCCCACATCTCCCATGCTCTCCGAATATCCGAAATTTCCACCCCGTACACCAAAATAAATTCTGTCACCAGCCACCGTTGGGGCACTCGAAGTCGGATAGTCCAACCGTCGCATCCAGGCGACTTCCCCGGTGTCTTTGTCGAAAGCCCGGATAATCGCATCACCACTTGTATATATAACAAGATTTTTCCACAAAGAAGGAGCCATGTAATCGAGAAGATCAATATGTTTCATGAAAAGAGTATCACGATTCCACGGTGTTCTCTGTCCTATATCCATCTCATCAACATGTTCCCAGATTTTCTTTCCTGTCAATCTGTCCGTCGCATAGTAACGCAACTCCGGAGCTCCACCGGTCAGATAAGAACTTGCATAATAGACTTTTTGTTCATCAATAGCCGGGAAGGAATACCATACAGCGTAAGGAACATTGACCCTTACAGTCCATAGAAACTTTCTCTTTTCAATATCATAAGCGCCGAAGTTTCGTCCCATCGGCGCCCAGTAAACTACTCCATCATAGACCTGAAATGTATGATGGGACCAGACCGGATTGGGAATGGAATTCTCAAGCTTACCGTTCCTATCGGTAAAAAATGTGGAACCGGTATCACTTGTAAATATTACATGATCTCCATAGCGAAGAACAAGCGACTGTACGGTATTACCCGTATTGTAGGACCAGACCTTCTTACCGGTTTCATTATTTACGACATAGACAGAGCCGTCGTTAGACCCAAAGTAAACGTTATCATCGTCAACAAAGGGAACCGAATTTACGGCACCTTTAGTATTAAATATCCAGTTCATATATCCGGAGTTTACATCCAGTGAGTAAAAGTTCCCATCGGAAGATCCAAAATAAATACTTTCCCCCCTTACGACAGGGGGATTAAATGCTTTCGCCTCCAGTCTATCATCTTCCTGAAGTTTGAGATTCCACTTGATACCGAGAGGCGGGAAAATTGATGTAGATGTATATCCGGCCCCCGCTTCGCCCCTGTAAGAGACCCAGTCATCCTGCTCACTGCAGGAGTTCAAAAAAATCAGTGCAATTAAGACAAAACCGATATAAATATATTTTAACTCTGGAATCATATTCTTCCTCATCAGTAATACAAACCCCTGAGTGAAATGATTCTCTTCACAGGCCCTAAAAATCCTGTTTTTTGCGTGGATTTAATTGCATCCCGGTATTCCTTACGAATTTCATCCCAGGCCACATTGTGTTCATCACCGTAATATATCTGCCTGTAACGAAGCATTGTATATACCGAGCCGAAATCTTTCAATTCAGGATGAATCTTCGCAAATTCTGCAATCGTACGCGATCTCTCCTTGAGTGGATAACCATTGGCTGCGAGCTTCATAAAAAATAATCTATAAAGTGCATCCAGTCCTTTCTTAGTATTCTTTCGAGACAAAATTTTCAGATAGAGTTCCTTTCCAAAACGAAAGCTGTAAAGAGCCGTTACAGTTATGACGGCCAGTGCTCCGAATAGAATTAAGGCCAGTCTCCATGGAAACCGGAAACTCAAATCCCGAGGCATATCCTCTTCCTCTATCATGGGGATAAGCACATCCATATTATTCGGATCCATTTCCGGTTTTGGCGGTTTCGCAAATGAAGTTGTTTCAAAATCAACCCATCCGTAGCCCGGGATAAAGAGCTGGACCCAGGCATGGTGGTGCGAAGTTGTAATTAAGAATAACTCTTCAATTGGAAACTCATTTAACATTGGAATCATCTTTCGAAGCTCATATATTCCGCGTCTGTGCGCCGGTGTTTGTAGATCTGCAGAAGCAAGATATCCGTACACCACTCTTACCGGGAATCCGGCTGTACGTCCAAGCAATGCCACTGAATGTGCGAATTCAGTACAGTCACCTGTTTTCGTTTCAAATAAAAACTTAGAAAGATAATCAATATCAGTGCGATCATCAAAACCCATTTCATATTGATGCCCTTTAAAACTGCGAAGAATTGAATCGAATCTTTTGAAGTAACTGTCATTCTTGTTAATGATTGTGGAGACATATTCCTTCAAACGTTTCCGGATAGCCGGATCAATCCCTTCCAGCGAAAGAGCATCTGCATATTCATACTTTTCAATATCATTTAATTCTCGCACATCGCCCCAGTCATCAGGATCAGAAATACTCATTGCTGATACAGCACGGTATGATAGGTCAAATGGATGGTATCGTTTGTCCTGAACGGTCGGTTCAATTCTCACAGGCCTGTATGCAAGTACTCTGTGATCCAGAGTGGACAGGTAGTATATATCAAAGGGCTTACGCTTGAAATCATAGGTCGCCTGAGAATCCTCCCACGTTTCCATTAAGCGACGACTGCCCAGTTCATTTAATGAATTCTTCTCAACTTCGGAAAACCTGGTCCCATTGAATTTTTCTAAATAGAGTTCCCCCATATAGATAGGTTCTATCTTCCCGGCCACTATCATAACGGCCTTCTGTTTGCCTTTACCCTTTCCGGAATTCTGATCCGTATTATCCCATTGGTCCGCAGGAACCCCCTCAAGCTTATTCTGATTGCCGCTCGATGAACCACTCCCTGATTTCCCGGAAGAAGACCCCTGCTGTCCTCTCATCTCTCCGGATGATCCACCCTGGCCCTGCTGCGGAGTTCCGTCGCCCTGACCACCCTGGCCTCCCTGATTTTGATCCTGCTGCTCTCCCTTTCCCGATCTGCTCTGCGAAGGATATTTCTCATCACGATTTCCCAGAGGGAGTCCATTCCTTGTGTGCTCTTGCGGTCGTCCACCTCCCCCATTGTCCATCCCATCTCCCATGGGGCGCGGATTGGGCGGAGGTTCTTCGTTAAGATCATTAAGTGCGATTGCATGTTTTACAAAGTCCGGCGGCAAAAAATATGCCAGAGCCAGTGTAAGCGGCACTATGACTCCCATTATAAATACAAACTCTTTTCGCTTCTTTCGCGAGGATCGATCAGGATAGGCAGAAAGATAAAGAACAATGCTATGAATAAGGAATGCTCCTGCAGCAAGGACAAAAACCGCAGTTGTCTCTCTGGTTGCTGTTTTCGCCAGTTCTTCAGACGCTCGAGCAAATGAGAGGACTCTGTAATAGACTGCTGCAAGAAAAAATGTCTCAAGAGTTGCCAGACTTACCATTCGTCCTGAAAAAACAGCCAGGGTAGACAGGTACCCGTAAAAACCAGTGCCAATGAACAGAAGGTAACTTCTCTCCATACCGGTAACTCCGGCAACAGCCAGTGCCAAAAATCCAAGTCCGGCAGCAGGGCCAATCCACACTGCAACAAGAGGAGGCCGCAGGAAAAATGCGAAAAGCATCTCCGCCGGCAATATTATTTGCCATGCCCACCTGCTCACATTATCATACGAAACACCAATGGCCGGATGGATTACCGGGATCATTGTTGCGAGCAGATATAAAGCGAGTCTTGTAAAAAATAGCTTTTTCATAATTCCCGTATCCTGTTAATCACACCGATCTCGACCGCTTACTATAAGATTGTTGCGCGAATCCCCTCTTCGACTACCACAACTCCCGCTTTTTTTTCCCTGGAAATCTGCGGTATTCGCCTGTCCATACGAAAGATCCACAGGCCGGGAAGAACATCCGGATCGGGATTATCGAGCAGCCTTATTTTTCGCTTTGTTCCATCAGCCTTCCGATAGACAGTTCTAAAAACAAAACTACGGGATCCCCCGAGTTGCCCCAGCGCCCGGGAATAATTCAGATCATAGGGAGTAGAAAAAATATACTTTTCCTGTCCGGGCACTGAATCATAAGGTGCTTCTTCTGTTGAGCCAGCATACCCGAGCATGGCGATATGCCGCGCAAGTTTTTCAATATCGCCAATATTTTCTACAAGATGTACATCTCTGCTGTCCTTTATTCGAAACCTGTACTCCGGATACTTATTCTTCATCGCATAAAGGAAAGAAATAAGCCAGCTCTTGATAAAATTCAGGTGCACCAATGATTGAACCGTATCTTTTTTCAAATACGAAAAATTACGAAACTCAATTTCAATCAATTTGGATGGTTCCGGAGAAACTGGCGATATTCTGGTTATCATTTCCGATAATCGGAATGAGGCTTTCCAGTTAATATCCTTCATACGATCACCGGGCATATACTCTCGCATGTAGTATTTCTCTTCTTCCGAAGACTGTGTCTTTTTCGAAGATTCATAACTCATAGAAACGGTAAAACTGGAAGCAGGTCTGTCGGGAAATACAGGTGCAAGGACCGGTATCCTTCTATTTTCCTTCTCGCCAGTAAAGGAGACCGTCAGTCCGAAAATATCGCGAACAGCAAGGTCACCTCTGACTTCCAGGCTTCCGGAAAGAGGAAAATACATTTCAATATCGGTAGTTCCTCCTCTGGACACTGACTGCTCATGACGATAAAAGAAATCCGCGGATCGCCCGGTCTTCAGTTTACCCCGAATATTGAAATGAATTCGAAAAAAATAAAACGCTGATGTGTCAGCTATTTGAACTTTCTGAACACATTTAACACGGGCAACCGGTGGATGAGACACATCCCAGATAAGAGATGAGAAGCGCATACGATATGCCTGTATACGGGAGAGAGCAGAGAGAATGACAAGCAGCAGGAGAGACAGAAAAGAAAAAGTAAAGGCATAACCGTTCTTTTCTGTATATCCCACCCCGAGTAAATAGAGAGCTATCCCCAGAAGGAAAGTTCCCGATACAGTAAGCGGCCAGTATTTTCGCAGTAATTGGTTGAAGGACATGCGTTCTCACATTCTCCGTTTCCGGTATCTACTTGCACATGATCTGTCAAATCCTGATTTCATTGAGAAGCTCATCAATAATCATATCCGGTGACGCGGAAGGGTCTTCCAGCTCAAGACGATGCGAAAGCAGTGGATGCGCAAGGTCTTTTACAATATCAATATCAACATAATTCCTTCCTTCAACAAGTGCATATGCCCTTGCCATTCGAGAAAGTTTTATCCCCGCTCTCGGACTTGCTCCGGTAACCACACCGGGATGAACCCTTGTTGCACGGATCAATCTTACAATGTAATCGATAATATCACTGTGAATACTTACTGAATCCACAAGTTTTTGCCAGGCCATTAATTCACCTACGTCAACAACAGGACCAAATCCCTTCCATGAGTCATCCCGCCCGTGTCTTTTGATTATATCAACCTCCAGATCGTGATCCGGATATCCCATTGATATTTGAATCATAAAACGGTCAAGCTGTGGTGCCGGTAGTGGAAAAAGATGAGACCCCTTCAGGTTCATTGTCGCGATTATGAAAAATGGATCGGGTATTTCGTAAGTGTTTCCCTCAATACTGACAACCTGCTCCTCCATCGCCTGAAAGAAACTTCCCTGAGTTTTGGGCGTAAGAAGGTTGATTTCATCACATAACAGAAAGTGAGCAAAAATTGGACCCCTGTTAAAGGTATAGCGATTGGCTGTCATGTCAAAACGGTTGAAACCCAGAATATCCTGCGGCAGGAGATCCACTGTACTCTGGATACGGCTGAAGTAATCTATTTGAACTCCCTGCGGAGTTGTCTCGGACTCCGTCCAGCGGATAGAACCGGCCAGTGCCCGTGCGAGTGAAGTTTTTCCCACACCATGCGAGTCTGCAAGAATAACATGTCCACCGGCTACTTTTGATGCGATAATAAACTTTAACTTCTTTTCATCAATTGTAATAACCGTTCGAATATTTCGAGCAAGCCGGTCAATACCCTCCTTCGCCAGTTTAAAGTAAGCTGGATCCGGTGGTGCGCTTTTAGCCGTATTTTCTATATTACTGTTTTCCATGATCTCACCATTGCTTATGATAGACTATAAATTCTCATTACTTTTTTAGAAACCTGGAGAGGAGTTATTTCATAAAAGCGCCAGGTCCTTTGTATTTATTTTGTTCTGTCTTGTGTAAGGGTTCCCGACAACTCATTTTTTCTCTTTTCATCTGCCAGATAACGCCCCATCTTATTTCGTAACTCCGCAATAGCGCCGTCAAATTGCTGCAGGGGTCTGTTTTTGGAATGTGGATTTAACTCGGGATCTATTCCCGGTGAAAGAATAGAATCCAGCTCAATTAATAAACTCTGCATATATCGTTTTGAGACTACCCGCCTTATCCTGGATGAGACATCATCTCCGCCAGCGACCAGTACAAGTGCAACAGTATTGATGCTACACCCCGATAGGACCCTTTGAATATCGAAATCGTTCCATTCAATAATTTCCGCAAGAGGAGGATCGGACCTCCATGCACTCTTGTGAGAGGCCAGGATTTCATCAACAAGCGGTAAATATTTCTCGGCAAAAGGTTCACCGGATTCCAGAAAACCGACCAGGTCTGATTCCTGGTGGAGCAAACGATTCAATTTGGCTTCCGACATTCGTATCAGACCGGTAAGCTTCTGGTCTTTTTTTAATAAAAACGGAGCAGTATTTATGAGGAGAGAGTAATTGCTGCCGTCAAGGCGGAAGAGGCCATCATTGGTTTTTGAAAGGCTCCATTCTTTAGTCTTTTTAACGAGACCCGAATCGCTTCTACTCGTAAGCAAGAAGCGATTCAATCGTATGCGGCCCTCTTTAATCTTATTCTCAACAGCAATTGTTATATCAGGAGCCGATTCTTGCGCTCCGGTCCGGCGGCGAGATTTACTCCGAAAAATTTTTGAAAAAAATGATGTGATTCCCATACCGCGGTTATTCTGCCACTTCTCTTAAGAATTTTCTTCCAGGTTTGCAAGAACAGCTTCTTCTGATGAGTAGACGGGAAGATAGACATCTACACCTGTCATATTCAGTATTTGAGTAATTCTATCTTTGAAACCAACAAGGAAGATTTTACCGCCGTACTGGTCCATTTTCATTCTGGCACCAACCAGAAATCCTATAGCCGAGGAACTAATTTCAAGGAGATCAGCTCCGAGCAGGATTACGACTGGAATTTTTTCATCAACAATACGATCCAGCACAACACGTAGAGCGCCAGCATTAGTCATATGAAGAATACCGGATATTCTTACAATCAGGTGACCATGATCACCAACCAATGATTCTATTCGGAATGACTCGGGCATACAGTTAGTTCCTGATTGATGGCCGAGTATACAGGCAGGTCAACATCTGTACACCACAAAACAGACTCGGGCGAGTGTTTTATGGTGCACAGGCAAGTTTTACTTCATTTTATATTTCTTTTTGAAACGATCCACACGTCCGGCAGCATCAATAATCTTCTGCGTACCAGTGTAGAATGGGTGACATGCACTGCAAATTTCCACAGTCATATCTCCCTTGGTGGAGCGAGTATGATACTCAGCGCCACAGGCGCAACGAATCGTTACTTCTTTGTATTCTGGATGAATACCGGCTTTCATAATAGTTCTCCCAATGTCGTACAAAACCATTCCCTTTTACCAGGAAATGGTGTCAACAGAATTGATAATCATGCCCCATCAATTCGATGGGACATTCATACTGTTCAGGAAATCCTCGTTGGTTTTTGTATTTTTCATCTTCTCAACAAGGAGTTCCATGGCTTCCGTGGATGCCATCGGACTTAGAGCTTTGCGTAAAACAAAAACTCTCGCCAGAACATCACTCTCCAGAAGTAGCTCTTCCTTACGAGTTCCTGACTTATTTATATCGATAGCAGGAAAGACCCTCTTATCAGCCAGACGGCGATCCAGGTGAATTTCCATGTTACCGGTTCCCTTGAACTCTTCAAAAATAACCTCATCCATTCTCGACCCGGTGTCGATAAGGGCTGTGGCAATAATAGTGAGTGAACCGCCATTTTCAATATTTCTTGCAGCACCGAAGAATCTTTTTGGTTTATGCAGAGCATTGGAGTCCACACCACCGGAAAGAATCTTACCGGATGTTGGGATTACCTGATTATAGGCACGCGCAAGCCTTGTAATGGAGTCGAGAAGAATTACGACATCCCGTCCATGCTCTACCTGACGTTTTGCCTTCTCAATAACCATCTCTGCTACTTGAACGTGACGGGAAGCCGGCTCATCAAAAGTTGAGCTTACAACCTCACCATTCACATTTCGGTCCATATCTGTCACTTCTTCCGGTCGTTCATCGATCAGAAGAACCATCAGAGTGACTTCGGGATGGTTGTGAGTAATAGCATTGGCAATATTCTGGAGTAAAATTGTTTTACCGGTTCTTGGTGGAGCAACAATCAAACCCCTCTGACCTTTGCCAATGGGAGTCATTAAATCAATAATTCGAGTATCCAGCTGCCCTGGATTCCACTCCATAACCAGCCTCTCTTCCGGATAGAGAGGTGTAAGGTTATCAAAGAGGATTCTTCTATGTGCCGAATCTGTGGGTTCTCCGTTTACAGAGTCCACTCGCAGCATTGCAAAGAATCGTTCAGAATCCTTCGGAGGCCGAATCTGTCCGTTGATAGTATCCCCCGTTCGAAGCCCGAACAATCGGATTTGCGAGGGAGAAATATAGATATCATCCGGACCTGGTAGATAGTTGTAGTCAGAACTTCTTAAAAATCCATACCCTTCCGGCAGTTTTTCCAGAGTCCCGGCTGCATAAACAATCCCGTTTTGCTCGGCCTGTTTTTGTAAAATGGCAAATATTAAATTTTGCTTTTTTTGACCCGTTGTATTTTCAACACCCATTGACTCGGCAATGGAAGTCAGCTCTTCAATGGGTTTTCTTTTAATCTCAGTTAGATCGATAGGATCCGGAGCAGGACCCTGAGGCTGTGGAGGCTGGCGCCTTCTTCCTCTAACAGGCTTCCCGTTTTGTGATGCGTCATCAGATGATTCCTGAAAATCACCTGAATTATCAGCTTCATCATACTGATTCTGGGAATTATCTTTCGTTTTATCCCTGGAACTTCTTCTTACAGCCATAGCCGTACGTTCTCCTGATACATATTCATACAGTTATCCATGCAAATTTGAATTTTAATAAATGTTGTAGTAGTTTTTTATGTAATACCTGTGGGATCCGGTTACGCGAAAATCAAATGTGAGGAGTTCAGTTGAGCCTCTAACAGACAGGGCCGGTTCAGTCAGGAAAAAATCATCTTAATCCCTGATTTCCGGTTGCCGGATCAGGTGCTGCAACGGTAGGACAGTTGCAACTTTACACTACCAGAAAAATACCTTTGCCCCAATTTAGCAACAGAAAAATCTTACAAATTTAATTTAAATTCTATCAGAACCTGACATACCGCCTGGGATTTACCGGAACACCATTTTTTATTACCTCAAAGTGCATATGAGGACCGGTTGAGAGACCAGTATTACCGGAAATGGCAACAACTCTCCCCGCTTTGACAAATTGCCCCTTTCGCACATTAACCCGGCTCAAATGTGCATAGAGAGTCTTAAAGGTGGTATCATGCTTTATAACAACTACATTTCCATAAGATCCCAGTCTACCAGCATAGATAACCACTCCATTACGAGCGGCATAGACAGGCCGATAATAGAGTCCAATATCCATCCCTGTATGCTTTTGACGTGTTTTCAAGATAGGATGGATGCGCCATCCATAACGTGAGGTGATGCGTCCGTATGCGGGTCTCACCCATGGGGATGGAGGATCAGGAATTCGAGCGTTCGGTAAAAACAGTCTTGTTCCCGGTTCCATGAGGTCCAGGTCTGCAACTTCCGGATTATCACGCATTATCTGTTCAAGTTGGACAGAGTATTTCTGAGCAACCTGTGCCAGACTCTCGCCTTTCTTAATTGAATAGATTAATCCGGGCTTGCTTGGAATTTTTAATTCCTGACCGGGGCGCAGAGTATCGAAAGGCCTGATCCCGCTGGATGCAGCGATCAACTGCAGATCTACTTTATACCGGGATCCCAATTCGGAGAGAGTATCTCCAGGTTTGATTTTGTAATTGATTATATGAAATGGCTGATTTTGATCTACAGGCTTCTCTTCTTTTAATATCTCGGTCTTTAACTCTTCTGATCTCTCTTCCAGGAGGGCCACATCTTCTCTGTTTTCAGACTTTTTTGAGGTAACTTTGTGATCTATTGATGTTGCCGTATCCGGCTGACTCATAAAAGTCATTGTTGTCACGGCTGCGACTACAAGTCCTGCCAGTGAAATTCCATGAATCCGATATTTTTTTCTACCAAATTCCAGCTTGCCAACAAT
Organism: Leptospirales bacterium; assembly: GCA_050295715.1. Lineage (GTDB taxonomy): Bacteria > Spirochaetota > Leptospiria > Leptospirales > Leptonemataceae > JBNKQE01. The sequence goes on along the minus strand of JBNKQE010000005.1, from coordinate 22,565 downwards.
TGTATTCTCTCTACCGGGAAACATATACAGGAAATTTGCCCCGCCAAGATGGGTAATGGACATCTTGCCCTGCAAATTTAACAGAGATCTGGATCTATTATTCTTAAAACGTCTATGGTACATATAGAACCCGTTGCCTGAGTTATGAATCTGGTCTGATTGTCTGATACAATTGTTGTAATATTATCGGCAGCTGTATCAAATAAATCCAGCGATGTTCCGTAACCATTACATTATCGTTAAAAGAGCCATATGAACATAAATGCAATATGCCCATCTGTCAATCAATTAATTGAAGTAACGCCCTTATGAAATAACGCAAGGCTCCATCTTTCATAATCTGACTTCCAGATTAATCTTCCTGATGGTTCATTTATCTAAAAAGTGATGGTGGTCGGCCCTGAACAGGACTCTATTTTTCAGGAACTTTTCCGGCTGATCCGCCGTAGTTCTCTTCAATCATCTTTTTTGTATCTTTTTTCATGCCACCGGTTATGTTAATATTTCCCCGGGCAACAACTCCAGGAACCAGGTGAACAACCGGAGCTTCAATGTCTCCCAGCAAGCGACCCGATTTTTCAAGTCGGACCTCTTCTTCGGCCTTAATATTGCCGATCATTGTGCCGGCCAGGGTTACATGACGGGCATGAATATTGGTTTTTATCTTACCGCTTTCACCAACAACCAGGGAGTCATCCGTGCGGATATCACCCTCGAATTTCCCGTCGATCCTCAGGGATCCGGAAATATAAAATTTACCTTCAAAAATGGAGCCAGCGCCAATAACGCTGTTTTGAGAATCTTTAGGTCCTGCCATGACACAGTCAGCATCACCCCTGTCCGGGGGAATTGGCAACTCTTTTCATGACATTAAATATAAATTATCACTATCTATCTGCTTCTCAATATACCCGGGGTTATCGTTCAAAATTCGGCGGCAGGATTGGATTTCTTAGATATCCATCTACAAGGGTCTGGTTTATTAGATCAATATTCTTTCGGGCACGGGTAATCTGGTCACTTCTGCCTTCATCCAGAATCTTTCGATAATAGATTATGGCCTGTGAGAAATCTCTGTCCCTTTGAGCAAGATAAGCCATCCGTTCCAGGAGTGTAGCTATATCCATGGTACGTCTTGACTTTTCAAGAATTCCGAGAACTCTTTCCACTTCTGGTTTTTCGATACGCAGCAGCCGAAAGTAATCCCTCTGTTCTTCATCTTTTTCGCCATGAAGAAGAACTCTTTTTAATTCATTGATTCGCTTCTCCAGAGCAAGCAGTGCATCGTTCTGCTGATTCTGCATTCCACGCAGGGAGTTAAAATCCTCCAGACAGAGCGCGAGGAACTTCTTCTCCCTGGAAGTTCTCTGATTCCTCTTTGCAATGATTGACAGGTTCTTTTTTACACGGTACGCATTCTCAATTTTTCCTGACTTCTCTTCAATTGTCTCCCCGGACATGCCGGACTTCTGCCTGTCCAGCCATCCCATATACAATTCGTCTGCACGGTTAATCTTGCCGGTATGCTGGAAATGAATATCCGCCAGATAGAGAAGCGATAGCAATCGGGCATTTTCCGGTTGAACCATGCTTATATACGTTTCATAGTGTTCTGCACCGGTAATATAATCTTTGAGCTGAATATAAAGCCCGCCGAGTGTAAAGTGAGCCTCTGCAATATCTTCCTTTGAACCGCTGGTTTTTTTGGAAATTTCAATAAAATCTTTTAATCGATCAATAGCATATTCATACTTCCCGCTTCTTTCGTAATGTTCGGCCAGTAGTTGATTGTAAAGGGCATTTTCTGGCATCATCCTTCGCGCACTCTCCAGCCAGTTCTCGTATCCAGTGTTATCACCGGGATTCGAAACCGGAATGCCTGTGGCATCCCCCTTCCCGCGATAGAATGAATCACCCGCTTCCAGCCGAAGACTATCTTTGAGATCCTGCTCTTTTTTTCGCAGTATACGTGCAATGCGATACATTGTATCAGCAACATCCGCCCTCTTCCGATCCAGATACGGCCGATAGGAATTGTTGAATATTTCGTTAATGCGAGAATCGGCGCTCTTCTTCTCCGAAGAGAGAGTATCCAGAATACTTCTGGCTCCTGCAATATCTGCCGGTTGCCCTCGAGCCGCTTTCGACTCTTCCACATATATTTGCTTTTTAGCCTCATCCAGACTGTCCAGAAGAGATCCGTAGCCGACTGCGATTTTTGAGACCTCATCTGCCTGTGCAATTACATCTGTATCCAGCTCCTGAGACAATCGAGAAGGATCGCTGTAGGATAAAATCATACGCAACAACTTTTCCGACTCTGTAACGGTTTGAGATTCTCGATAGGGGAGTTCCAGATGTGTATAACGAATCGCTTCCCTGTAATGATTCAGTGCTGCATCTGTCTCGTCTCGATTTTCATAAATACGACCGAGTGCTTTATGAGTCCAGAACAGATAGGGGTCATCGCCCATAAAAGCACGAGCACCGGGAAGACGATCTCTGTTCTCGACAAACTTTCTGATCGATTGAGCAGAACTATCCAGCTGTAACATTGGACTGATTCGTCGTTCGTAATAGGTTCGCTTGCCATCCAGATACTGCCCCTGGTAAATACTCAGCTGCTCTTTAAGGTCTGACTCCAGCGAATCGAGGTCTCCCCCTTCCAATAGCGCATTGCGGGCATTTTCAATAACCTGGCCATCCATAATCCGCCCGGGAGGTAAATAAAGTGCATCCGGTACACCCTCACGCTGTTGGGTAGTTAAACCAGGTGGGAAGAGGAATGAGATGACAGGTATTGCCAGGATGAAAATGGAGACACTCAGCCGCCCCCATTCTGTCCGGGATAAATCCGCAAGATTTATTATTATAGAAGAAAGCCTGAACATACTGCTGATTACTTTATCGGCGCATTGGTGAAAACATCAAGCCTTCTTCGGATTCCCTGTAAACTCGAGTCACATAAGCAAATAGCAGGAGGTAACGGAGGAACTCATCACAACCGGACCTGAAGTGGTTATCAGTTTTCTAATTTCGCAGTAAATCCATATACAGCAATGAATATCCAGCCAAAAACAAAAGAGATCCCGCCGGCAGGAGTAACAAGCCCCATGGGAGTGGATGTAAGTGCTATTATATAGAGGCTTCCGGAAAATAACACGGTCCCAATAATAAAAAATACCCCGGAAATCTTCACCCAGATAGATTCTGGAGATATGACTGAGGTCACTGCAACTCCCAGGAGTGCCAGCGCATGGTACATCTGATAGCGGACAGCTTTTTCGAAAACGATGGTTGCATAATCACCAGGAGTGCCATGAAACATGTGTGCTCCGGAAGCCCCCATCAATACGGCCATAGCCCCGGATAAACCGGAGATTATTAAAAATATTTTCATAGTAATTTCCATTCCAGAAGTGGGGCATGGTTGTTATCTCATACAGAACCCACGTAATATAGCGGAGTATAAGCCAATCTTGTTTTTGGTTTAAGTTCTTTCAAGAGCGTCAAATGTAATTCAAATAAATATAAATACATAAACTCAAGGAATCTGAAAATGTATAACTACTTCTGTAGCACCATCAGGAGGCGATTGAATAAAAATGGATCCTCCATAAGCTTCAACTAGCTTCCCCGTCAGAAATAGACCATAGCCAGTGCCCAATTCGTTCTCGGTTCCAATATGGCCAGAGATCCTATCCTTTCTAAATACTTTATCTTTTAACTCATCAGGAAAGCCCACTCCACTATCAATGATCCGGAGAATAGCGGTATCGGTATCCTTTTCTGACTTGATAAGAATGTGCCCACCTCGAGTTGTAAATTTAGTGGCATTGTGAAGAATATTCTTCAATACCGTATTAATCAGAGTCACACGTTCTGCACGTATTAATCCTTCGTATTGCAGATCAAGGTCAACCTGAATCTCTTTGTTCCGAAAAATATCGTTTAAGTTACTGATTGCAATTTGAACGGCATCGCCCAGTGACGTTTCAGCCAGAGACAAAAATCCTCTGCTCATTTCCATCTCAGTGAGCTTCTGCACCGTCTGGATAAGTTCTAAAGATGAAGCAACTGCCTTCCGTATGAATGTTGATAATTCAATCCCTCTACTTGAATCCTGTGAAGCCCATAATGCCATAGAATCCATTCCACTGAGATTGCCTGCCAGATCGTGAGTTAACAGTCGCAAAAAATATTTTTGATTGGAGGCCATTCGTTCCGTATTCTGATCCTCCTGCCTCAATTTTAAATGTGTTTTTATACGGGCAAGAAGCTCCATGGAATTAAAAGGCTTCTTCACATAATCAACCGCACCTGTCTCAAAACCTCTTATTATATCAGATTCCTCTGTCCTGGCAGTGAGGAAAATAACAGGAATCCTCTCCGCTCCGGAAATGCTCTTAATCCTGTTCAAAGTCTCGTATCCATCCATATTTGGCATCATAACATCAAGGAGAATTAAGTCTGGCGCCATTCTTGATACGGCTGATATCGCCATTTCACCACTCGTAGCAGCACGTACGTTATATCCTTCATCATCAAGTAGAGTTGCCAGATACCTTATATTTGCCTCATTGTCATCCACAATCAGAATCGATGCTTCCGGACTATATACTGAGTTCATAATACTCTCCACATGTAATATTCCATACGTACACCAGCCTCATTGTAACACCCGCCATCCTGCAATGAGACTCCATTTTATTCACTATTATCTAGAACAACAATCATTTCGTTCTCAGGTTCCAACGAGAACCACCTTGAGACATTCAATGATTGAATACAATTCTGTAAATATTTACATGGCGTGGTAAAACAAGAGTTTTCCGCAGCCGGTTATTTAATGCATCCTCAATCACCAGAATCAGCTTTTCAAAAAGCAATGAAAACCGTAACCAAGCAGTGAATAAATCAATATTGCGGAAGTCAATTGAATAAACGACAGACTTCTGCAACAGGATTCCCGATTTGTGTTTCCAGGTTTGGGCTTCAAGGCTATATTTGGCGATTAATCTTTCATTGCCCCCTGGGTTTCAACGATTTATTCGCTTGCTATAATTACACTTCTGGATTGAAGCCGGTCAGAATCTAAAATATTAAAAATACCGGGGATATTTCAAATATAAGATAGAGAGAAAAGGCAACAGGAGTGGACCATTCGCTTTTCTGAAAATATCTGATATCTTCAAAATGCTTAAAGGAAGTTTTATTTTAGCTCTTCACAATGAAATTTTTCATATGACGTATTTCAGATTTATTATTGTGGTTCATTTCTTTTGTGATAGCTCCTGATAATTCCAGAGAGATCAAGGATCATACCAATGCTTCCATCACCAAGCAATGTAAATCCGCTGTATTCAGAAAGGTTTTCAAAATATCCATGCAAAGGTCTAACAACGGACTCTATCTGACCAACAAGCCTATCAACAATTAAACAAACCTTATCACCGCCATGTGCGACAATGACCGAGTATCTATTTCCATCAGCTTGCGGTGACAGACCAAACAATTCATTAAGATCTATACATAACAAGGACTCATCACTGATTTTTATCATATCAGAATCTCGATGAGATTCGTCATACGAGAGGCATTCTACAACATGATCGAGAGAAATCACACTTCGAACGTCACCAGTTTCAACATGAAGTCCTTCTATAGTTGTGAGCGTAAGCGGTAATCGAATCCTGAAAACTGTATTTCTGGAAATCTCCGATTTCACTTCAATCGAACCATGCAGGGATTCGATACTCCTCCTTACAACATCAAGACCTACTCCACCACCACGTCCGGAAAAACCCTCCTGCGGGGAAATCGTTGAAAAACCTGGTTCAAAAATCAGATTTATGGTCTCATTGTCAGATAGAATATGATCGGGATCGAGAATTCCCATTTCAACTCCCTTTTTCTCTATCTTCTTTCGAGAAATTCCTCGTCCGTCATCTTCAACGTCTACAACCACTTCTCCCGCCGAATGAAAAGAACGAATTCGGATCGTTCCGAATTCGTTCTTCCCTGCCAGGCGCCGCTCTTCAGGAGTTTCGATCCCATGGTCCATTGCGTTTCGAATAAGATGCGCCATCGGATCTATTATTTTTTCGATTACAGTGCGATCCAGTTCAGTATCATCTCCTTCCAAAATTAAATGTACCGTCTTCTTGCGTTCAAGTGAAAGGTCATGGACAAGTCTTTTAAATCGGCGAAACTCACGTCCCACCGGTATCATCCGCAACCTCATCGCACTCTCGTGAACATCAGAGATGGTTCTTGAAAGCCGAGTCAGAGGTTCTAAAATGTGAGAATAGCTCCCCGCCCCAATTATCTGCTCCATTTGGACACCGGCAATAACCAACTCTCCCGCCAGATTGAGAAATCGGTCTATACGCAAAGGATCGATGCGAACGGTCGATGTCGGAGTTTTTAATTGAGCACTTATTACACCATCCTGGCTGCTTGAAGATTCTTGTTCAGAAACTCTAAATCCGGAAGTTTGAAGTATTAAATTCTCGTGATTTTCCAGGTTGGGTATGGAATCATTTTTAACGACATGCGGTAATGGATTATTATTTACTATTGGCTCAACAATTATTTCAAGAACATTTGAATAATTACTGAAACAACCTATTAATTGTTCATAGCTGTCGGTTGTCCGGATATAGAACTCCGGATTAAAATAGCAATCCAGAGGGTTATACTCTTCGTTTACAGGTATTTTCTCGGGATGCATATCAAGGTTGAAGATATGTCCTCGATCCCTTGCGCAGGATATAAGTGAAATAATACTGCCCCCTTCACGAAGAAAATCTTTGTCCGGGATAAGATATACATGATATGTAAATGGATTCGCCTCAGCGATTGTTTGTGAAATCTGAGAATCATCAATCAGATCCTTCGGATAACTACCGGAATTCCCTGAGTGAATGAATCCCTTTGCTTCTCCCTCGAAAGCTTTATCAATGTTTTTCTCTTCCTCATTTTCTTCATAATATTCTTTTGAAATCGAAATTAGATACCCAAGCCTGTTTCTAGCACGCAGCAAAAAAGAACTCAGAGCCTCGTCTATTTCCCCGGCTGATTCCTTTTTTTCGGAAAGCATGGATTCAATTGTAAAGGCAAAACTGCTTACATGTGATAAGCCAAAAAAACCAGCAGACCCTTTTATCGTATGAAAGCAGCGAAAAAGTGTTATTATTGCAGGTTCGCTTTTGTTATCTTCCGGGATCAACGCATCTTCAATCTTATGAAGCATTGCATCAGCTTCTTCAAGAAAAAGCTGCCGCATATCCGCTATATCATCGTCTGAATCACTCATCATTCATAGCCTTCTTTTCTGCAGAATCATCAGTTCCACCAGAAACAGTGTTAAGCAAGTATTCCAATGCGTGATCTTTTGCTATTTGGCGAATAGTATGTGAAGATTCCAATCCTGTCAGGCTTCCGCCTTCACTTTTTATCCTGCCTTTCAAATAAATTAGAAATTGCAAAGTAGTTGAATCCGCATCAGTAACTCCGAACAAATCCAGAATAACATTCTTAGAACCGTCAAAAATCTTCTCTACCTTACGATAAGCTTCTTCTATATTTTGTATTTCCAGTGATCCAACAAGACGAATTGTCAGGGTCTCTGAAGCATTTCGATATTTGACTACCATTTCCGACTTTGTCCGATATATTATCCCAGGATCTTTGAGACAAGATCCAATACTTGTTCGGGATTGAATGGCTTGAGAAGCCAGGCTCTTACACCCATCTCCATCCCCTGTGTTCTCTTGATTTCACTATTCTCGGTTGTCAACATCAGGACTGGAGTATACATCAGGGTCTCCATTGCTCGAATGCTTGCAACAAATGCAAGGCCGTCCATCTCCGGCATATTTAAATCTGAAATGAACATATCAATACTCTGCTCACTTTTCAATTGCTCCAGTGCATCAACTCCATTTTCTGCCTCCAATACACGATACCCGGCTTGTGAAAGGCTCATGGCAAGTACCTGGCGTAATGAGGTGGAATCATCCAGAATCATAATCGTTTTTTTCATAATTTTCTGTCTCTTCTTCTATAATATTTTAGCTGTGCTCTTTAAACCAGAGGAATCATAAAATTAGCCAGGACACATGGTTCTATTGACAAGTTACGATAGTCCTTTCCCATCTCCAGCTTAAAAATACTGTTCATTTTTGATGCGATCTGCTCAACGGCAGGAAGTCCAAGTCCCATAACAAATTTCTCCATTTCAACGATATATTCTACGGGAGGATGGGCGCGAAAAAAAGGAAGCTTCAGTCTTTCTATCGAAGCGCTCTCTTTCTTTAATTGTGGAGAAATATCAGGAAAACTCTGAACCGTAATACTGTAGTAGCCATCATGAATCGAAGTTAGAATATTTACATCCGTCTCCTGACGTGAATACTTCAATGCATTTACAATCAGTTCATCAACGCCCATAACAAGAAAATCCGGGTTAACTTTAATCTCATGATGGTTGAACGTCTCCGACATTTGTAATTGTATTCTTTTTTTCGTACAAACATCCCGAAATAATGGTATTCGATTTATTAACTTTTTCTCAATTTGCTTGATTGAAACTGGTTCTATTCTTATCGGATTATCGATTACACCAACATACGTGGAGAGACTTTCAAGCAGTCTTCTTGTATACTGTGTGTTTTCTTTAACTTTATTAAAAAGATATGCGTCAACCTGGATATTCCTGTCTGCATCCTTACTCATCTCGAGGATTTCCACAAGCGAAAGCAAAAGCCCAAAGCCGGCGCCTTGAGAAAGATTTGTCTGAAGATTTGATATTGCCTCCCGGCCACTAATATCATTCCAGGCTTTTCGTAAACTTTCCGTATATGTGCTCCACTCAACTCGTTTCCTGAGAAGTGTAGCATCACGTTCAACTCTGGCAATTTTAGAGTGTTTCTTTGCAAATAGATAGTTCAGTTTACTCAGATATTTTTCAATGTGAATGGAAGCAGAATGCGCCGATAAAAAATCATCAAGGCCGTTTTTCATCAAACCGACTATGAATTCAGGCCTGGAATCATCTGATATATGAATCCAGAGGGGATTTACTCCAATTATTTCTCGAAACCTGCTCCAATCATGACGCGAATTGAATCCAAGAAAACGCGAATCAGTAAAAATAGCTTTGATTGGTTCATGTTGACTGGTATATCTCTCTATTTTCGAAAGATCGGAAATAAAAGCCGGAGTAAAACCGCAATCTTCTGCGGTGCGATGCAGATGACTCATTGTTTCCCTCTGGTATCCGACAAATAGAACACCACCGGATTCACATGTATCGACTTTACTAATGGGTCTTTGTATTTCTTTCGTCCGTTCTGCTGTCAGTATTGCATTCATGATCTTATCATTAATCAACAATGAATACAAAGATCAACAAACTTCATTTAGAATGTATCTTTTTGAGAGGAAAGAGGATTATACATAAACAACATCAACTATAAAAAACCAGGAAATCAGTAACAATTCGAATGGAGCATGATATATTCAACTACCACATTGTCCGAAACAGGAAATATGGTAGTTAATTTTAATTATCCACCACCTGTTATGCAATCTGGCAATCGCCATCAATACCATTACAGGGGCAAGCGAACATCAATGCGAAATTGCCAAATATTATAAAAAAACTCTCAGAAAATATTGGTTCATTCACTGAATAGTTATTTTACCTGGAGAGAAATCCGGAACCGTAAGGAGATTTGCTAACACAGCAGTAATTCAATTTTCTGTCACGATTCTGATAATAGAAAAGATGGCACGCCTGAAAAAATCCTTTTTTCGTTAAAAATGAATCTGTAAAACGCAATGAAATAGTGGTTTTGAATCGGTCGAATTTCGATTTAAGACTTTTTTTAAGGAGCGTCAAAAGATGAATAGAGCGTCTATGGAAGAAAACCCTTTTCTCGAGCAAGTACAACCAGATGAGTTCTATTCCGAGCATCGAATGCCTTAAGAAGTGATATTACATGAATCCTTACTGTATATTCACTAATTGATAGTGTCTCGGCTACTTCCCGATTGGAGCTTCCTTTTGCCACTTCTTGAAGGACATCACGCTGACGTTTGGTGATTTTTACATGGCCTATACCTTCCAGTTCTTCCTCATCATTCTGGGCAAAGAGAGACTCGGGCATGTATACTCCGCCGGATAAAATTAGCTTTAGTGCGCCCAGCATAACTTCGCTCTTCATGGTTTTCGGAATAAAACCAGCAATTCCTTCTTTAAAGAACTGTTTAATTAAGTTTGTATCAAGCAAGCCAGAGACAATTACAATCGGATTTTCAACTTTGCTTTTAATTTTTTGAATTGTCTCAATCCCTTTCATGCCAGGCATATCAAGATCAAGCAGTATGAGACTGAAAAAAATGGGACGATCCAGAAGAGTAAAAACTTCATCGATGTTTCCGGCTTCATACAGACGTATATCCGCATCCAGGGTATTGATGATCTTACCCAGTCCATCTCGAAATAATATGTGATCATCCGCAATTATGACATGCATTGTGGTTTGTTATTTCCCAAAAAAATTTCTTTTTGACTATCTGACCTGCCACGTTTCCCTGTCAAGTAATAGCAAATTTTCGAATCGACCCGATTATACCAATACTTGAATATCATTACCAGCAAAAAAAATATTTCGGATTGTACATTCTCTGAGATTTTCTATTCCTCTCACAGGAAGAATGGCTGCTCCCCGCACCATGCCCCTTCCTTCATTATTCATCGAATTATTGCTTCATCCATCTGATTTATTAACGACAAAGGTTGAATACCGGTAATTTTGTCTCCGGACAAATCAACATTTATCTTTAAAACGAGTATAAGCTTTGTATTACGATTTCAAAAATATAAGTAACTACGCAGCACGTAATATGTAATTGGGCAATCCCCGGCCCTTTCCATTATCGGAGCAAAACAGACATCCCTGCCTGGTTGCTCCGAAATTTCGAGGAGTCTTACCGACCATCTTCTATGTGCTTTTTACTGCTGACATCAAACTCAAATCCGATGGTACTGTGAAAAACTCCATCCACCACTACCGGAGCAATATAAGTTTCAAACCAACGAATTCCGCCTGATGTTTTAAGAAAGCTTTCTTTAGAAAACTTTCTCGCAGTTTTTAGAACCTCTTGATCATTCTTTCGATATAGAAGAGCGAGATCATGGGGCCAGATATCAAAATCCGTTTTCCCATATAATTCATATGTGGATACTCGCCCTGCAGCATTTGCATAAGCTTGATTTGCCGTAAGCAGACATCCCTCCGTATCCTTGAGCCAGACTCTAAAGGGTAAGCTATCCAGTAGAGTCTTCTGTATTTTCTCTTTTTCTCGCAAATCGTATTCCAATTCTTTTTTATCCGTAATGTCCTTCGCGAATCCGATTATACCGATAGCCATGCCCTCCGCATTCAGAAGTTTTACTCTCCTGGTTTCCCAGAGCTCACAGTGACCATCCTTTACAAAAGTGACCCACTCTTCGTCTATTGAAAATCCTTCCATTTCAAGAGCTTTTTTATCTTTTTTTTGTAAAATTCTGGCTCGATGAGTCTCCATATGCTCAAAATCGGTGGTTCCTGTTATTTCAGTTACCTGCTTATTAAAACGTCTGGCAAAACTCTCATTGCAGGCCAGAAATACACCATCGGCATCCTTCATCCAGATTGGATCAGGATGATTTGCAATCATAGCCTCTATCCTCTGATTTTTATTCTCCAATGTAATTTCCGTCAGTCGTCTTTCGGAAATATCCTCGCTAACAGTAATAGCACCGATGATTTTGCTATGAAGGTTCTCAACAAGATGCTGGTCTCTTTTTACGGTAATGAATGGCTCCACATTTGTTCGCATAACCTTTGATTTAATCGACCTGATGATAAAAGCAATTCCACCGTATTCGATATAATCAGATCTTATTTCAACCGGATAGCAATCTCCATTTCGATTTCTGAGTATATCCCTGGTATTTATGGATTCTTCTTCTTTGATTTTATGCCAGGTGTGCTTCCAGTTGTCATCCGAAATGCTTTGATCGACATCCTTGATATGTAGAGAGACAAGTTCCTCCATTGAATACCCGGTTATTCGACTTGAATAATTATTTGCATACAAAATATTCCCATCCTTCCCAACCAGAAAGATAGCATTGTCCATTTCTTCAGCCGAACCATTGACATTCGTAGATTCTTGTTTGATATCAAATTCAGAAATCATTTGATGGGCAATTCCTGTAATAGTCTGAACAACCCCATCCACATTCAGAATTGGTATCAATACGATATCATGTATTTTAGAGCAAGAATTGCAATTGGTAAAGTCCTCAATTACAATTGTGCTACATGTCTCGATGCAATCTCGCAAATTTGAATCTAAGCTATTTCCGAGAAACTGGTTCAATTTGCTTACTTCATCAATTGATTTTCCGAATAACTCACCATTATTCAACTTAAACATCTTTTCCGCAGCCGGATTAATATCAATAATTCTAAAATTGGATTTCGAAATCACTTTAATCTGAAAAATTGCATCTGAACTGTGATTGATCAATTCTTGATATGTGGAATAATTGGATTGTAAAATATTCATATTTACCTGCCTGACTGCACCTGATAGACTCAGAACATTTTCGAGGACGACTTTTCAAGTTTATATGCTTCTCAAATCTATAATAGTACAGTTACCTGTCATTTTTCGCCTTCTTTTTTAGATTATTTGTCACAACCTGAATACGAAATCAACAATTATCATTTTTTTACTTGCGTTTTCATACGAAAATCACTACCAAATAGCCAATCAAAATAAGCGGATAGATTTATCTACTTATCTATCTATGTTCAATTCACCCTTAATAGTTAAGAATGTATACAGTAATAGCAACTATTAATTACAAATATACACACACGCCAATCCCTGGAATCACCCAATGTATTTATTTTCTTTAGAAGTCGTCCCAAAACCCTTCATGGTGTTTGGGACGACAAGCGCCATTCGGAAAGCTTTGCACCCAAATCACTCACACCCTTACTCAATTTCCAACGAAATATCGCGGGTGGCAACACATCGTATGTTTTAAGCGGCTGTTTTGGGACAACCTCTTAAAATCAATCTTGAGGGAGAAAAATAATCAAGAAATTCCGATCACAAATACAGACAGAGTCCGTTATACGTTTGTTTACTTTCTTTAATTGAGGTTGTCACGTAACTTACTTCCATGTAAGTTTCAAAATGAGCAAATGCAAAAATTTGCCTGTTCTCTATTGATTTGATATAATTTACTGACCTTGCAGGAATAAAATGTATTCATTCATGATCTTCGATCTTTCAGAATTCTTTTTTGCAAACACCACGTAAATGGAGAATTATACATGGAGGTTCTCTGTTTTCATTTAATAAAGAGGATTGTACAATTTGCAGCAGGTTCAAGCATAAAGGGATTTGCATGTAAAAATAACACTTTTTAATCTTAATATCTTAAAAACCGTTTTTCAAAACTATCGACCATGTGTTAGTCTACTCCATCTGCACCCAGTCCATTATATCCATACATATAGATATAATGGACTACTCCAAATGATATAGCCTGGTATATTAACAACAAATAATTTGCTAATAATAAATTTTTGATCGGATCTAGCACCATTAACTCAAATAGCTTGACACGACTAACTTTGTAAAGATTTGATTTATTCAGTAATAATACTCATTTCTCTACAGAGGTCTTGATGAACAACAACAAACATACAGATCTACCAATAGTTCAGGAAAGCAGAAGCAAAGAGTATTTAACAGATTATCTTGCCAAAAGAAAGAATGTACGAATCGGAATAGGAGCTAAACTATCCCTGTTTACAGGAACAATGATTGCCATTGCGATCCTGACGGTTTCATCTATAAACATATGGCAACAGAGTAAAATATTAAGTGCCGGATACAATCGCGAAGCAGCATCATCACGATTATATTTATCATCCTTTGTTCTGGAACTTGACAATATCGCTCAAAATTTGATTCGAATTGAAGAGTTTCGTGATCGTGTAAAAAAGCAAAAGAACGCCTTAAAAAAATATCAAACGAGAAAGAGGATAATATACCAGAAAAAAGTATCTCTTTTCGGAATAAAAACGAATCTATTCGGTATGATTGGAAAAAACGGTGTGTTTTATCGCAACAGGGATACTTACTATTCCGAATACCTCTCCAATCAAGACATCGAAAATCTTGAGATGAGAACAAAAGCACTCCTCCAGGCGCCAGGAGAACCGCCCATCAGGAATCAAAAATATAAAGAACTAGCTTTTCTTGCAAAAAAATATGTTCAGATGAGCAATATTGTTCAAAAAATCAAAGATAAACTCTCAGAAAAAGACAAAGAAGCGACGCCGGACAAAAAAAGGAAACTGGAAAAGTCCTTAAAACAGGCTACAAATTTGATGCGCTTGCGAAGAATGCGCCTGGATAAGAGGATTATATCCATTTTATCAAATTCTCAAAGAAGGAAAATAATAGAGCTTGGACTGGATATAGCGAAATTCCGCATACAAATCTTCCCAACGGCCTCAATAATCACACTCGAAGATATTTCTGAACCTACTCTCGATACACGGATGTTCGATTCAAAATCAAAGCTCAATGGCGATATTGATAATCCTAAAATGCAGGACGATCTGGAAAATGCACTGCTCAAATATACTGAATCAAAAGAGCTTTATGATAAGACCTGGGATAATTATCTGGAGTCAGTAACGAAATACGTTTACTCATTTGTAAAGGGTTGGTTGACAGGTGACGATTCGGATTCTATTAAATACAATTACAATAATATGAATTTAAGAGTTCAGTATTCGCCGCATTTTCGAAATCCCTCTTCAAGCATCCGGACAAACAAATTATTAAGCATACAAAAGAAAGAAAGGATAGAACAACTTAATGATTATTTATCCAAAGATAAACAGATATGCGCTGAAATTGCGGCAATAACTCCGCAAATAGATGAGAGAATTAATCATTTAAAAAAATCAAGAACTCCGATTCCACCATTCAAGGACACTACTTTCAACAATCTTTACAAAGAATATGAAGCATTAATTCAAAAACGTTATGATAATTTTAGTGAATTCGCGCGTAATAATAAAGAAACGATTGCCACTGACGTTCTGGATTCTACTGGCTATCTTCGAGACGCAGCGCTTGAAGATATGATTCTCATACATTTTTATAATAGTCCTGCGTTATATGATGAATATATGAATTCAGACAAATCAAGGGAGAGACAGCAGAAAAACTGGGAACATGTACGCCAATGGATCTACTCCGGAAAAAGTGAGACTCCGCCTGTTTCGTTGAAAAAAAGTTACAGTAATGGTATGATAGGTTTCAGCCGTACAGAAGCTGAACGGATTATGTGGAAGCTTGATTCCACTCCACTTCTTTCGCAGAAGAACACGGATATTTCGGATATTGTACGAAAAGAAAATTTTGCGGGAATTGTCAGAACAATAATCGATGACACAGAGGGAATTGCCGCAATAAATTCAAACAAGAAGCAGTTAATAATAACAGCCTTCTTGACTACCTGCCTGGCCATATTTTTTTCTATATACCTTGCCCGTATTATTACACGTAATATAAAAATTGTTATTCAGAGCGCCGAGGATGTGGGACAGGGCAATCTGAATGTAGAATTCAAGCAACTGGGAAGAGATGAATTTGGCAATCTCTCCATTGCATTGAATCATATGGTAACCGGACTGAGAGAACGGGAAAAGGTCAAAGGAATTCTCGGAAGCATGGTTGACCCGGTTGTCATTGGTGAAGCTATGAAAGATCTTCAATCACTCAAGGATGGATCGGAAAAGAAAATCACTTCCTTCTTTTCCGATGTTGCCGGTTTTTCCACTATCAGCGAAAAGATGACTTCAATTGAGCTTGCAAGTCTATTGAATGAATACCTTTCCGCCATGACGAACATCCTCAAAGAACACGATGGAGTTCTTGATAAGTATATCGGTGATGCCATCGTAGCAATGTTCAATGCCCCCATTGAAATTGAGAATCAAACATTAAAGGCGGTTCATGCATCATTTCGTATGATCGAGAAAATGGATGAACTGCAACAGAAATGGACACAGGAAAACAAATATATTCCAGAAGCGAGAAATATGCAGTTTCGTATCGGTTTGAACACAGGCTCTGCCAAAGTGGGATTCATGGGAACGGATGCTCTTGCCTCGTATACTATGATGGGGGATACCGTCAACCTTGCGGCCAGGTTGGAAGCCACGGCCAAGGATTATGGTGTTATTATACTTGGATCTCAAAGCGTTTATGATGAAGTAAAAGAGTCTGTGATAACCCGCAAACTTGACCTTGTTCGTGTCAAAGGCAGAAGCGAACCTGTAATGATCTATGAAATGATTGCAGATACAAACCTGAAATCAGTTTCCGAGAGTATTACAGAATCTACACAGATATACGAACACGGACTGGAGCTTTATCTTGAACGAAAATGGAACAGGGCAATATCCGCCTTTCAGGAGTCGGAAAATTTAAGAGGGAAAGAGGATAAAGCTGTCCATTTGCTTATAAATAGAATCAAACATTATCGCAAATCACCTCCACCGGATGACTGGGATGGTGTATTCACTCGAGAACATAAATAACTCATACATTGAAAATCGTGTTGGCTCAATTGAGCCTCACTCATCTCATCTCATCTCATGGAATTTGAAAATGTATACTCATATCCGTTCCCCCATCCGCTGAAGGCTGGATATCGATTGATGCGCCGAATATTTCAATCAACCTACCAGCAAGGAAAAGACCGAAGTTTTTTCTAGTTTTATTTTCTGTTCCATTCTCTCCCTGAACCCGATCGGGCATGAATAGCTGGTCGTCTATTGGCTCAGAGGATCCAGTTCCAGTGTTCGAAATTGTAACCATTACTACATCTGATTGTTTTTCAGACTTAATTGAAATCATTCCACCGTGCGGTGAAATCTCAATAGCATTATTTATAATAGTCTTGAATACAGTATTTATCAATGTTACCTTTTCAGCACGTATCAGTCCGTCATACTGCAAATCGGTTTTCAATTCTAATTCTTTTGTAATTATATTTTCATTGATATCTTTCAAGGTATGATTTATAGCTTCCTCCAGTTCAGTTTCTGCCAGAGCTAAAAATGACCGATTCAATTCCAATTCCATAAACTGTTTTGCCGTTTCAATAAGCTCCATTGATGAAGTAACTGCTACACGAATATAGTTAGCCAGTTCCCAACCTCGATTGTTCTCTTGATCCTGCAATGCCCACATTGCCATTGAATCCATACCACTCAAATTTCCTCCCAGATCCTGAGTGAGAAGCTGGAGAAGATATTTTTGATTTAAATCATTACGTTCAATACTTTTATCTCTGCGTCGAATTTTTAAATGCGTTTTTATACGGGCCAGAAGCTCCATAGAATTAAAGGGCTTTTTTACATAATCCACTGCCCCTTCTTCAAAGCCTCTTATAATATCCGCTTCCTCAATTTTTGCAGTTAAGAAAATAACAGGAACGTTCTCCCCTCCCGGAATGTCCCTGATTCTATGAATAGTCTCATACCCATCCATAACGGGCATCATCACATCCAGCAATATCAAATCGGGTAATACCCTTTTCACAGCCGAGACCGCCATTTCGCCTCCAGTAGCTGCGCGTACACTGTATCCCTCATTGTCCAACAAAGTTGCCAGAAACTGAATATTCGTCTCGTTATCATCAACAACGAGAATAGACTCATCCAGGACTGATATTCTGCTCATAACTTAAATCTCCCGGGTAAAAATAGAATATCCATTGCTTTCAAAATAATCCATAATTTATAAACTACACCAATTTCGCCCAATGCGTACAATGTCACAATTATTTTTTTTATAAAAGCAATGCAATATACTCAAAACCTTCATCATGTACTACACATGCATATAGTACATGATAAATATCATGAGTGTCATATGCGTCAACAATAAAAATAATTTATATCAATATTTATACCGCATAACGTCTTTGCGCCCAGGATAATCGAATTTTTGATATTTCTCCATCTTGAAAATTTTTACCTATAATATACTTAAATAACATTGGTTACATTCAATAACCATGCCCTGTTTTTCAGAAGCCTGCTATCTTTCTAAATATTCCATTTTTTTCTTTTGATCACATCGATTTTTGGAAAGCGGAATATTTGAATCTTCTAATATGCTTATTTAGCTTGATATTTTTTTAACCAGACTTTTCCTTCTCTTAAATCAAAGATAATTTTTCTGTGTTCACTTCCTCCGTGATCCTCCGCCACAATTGGAATTCGCATCTCATTAAGAGATTCCTGCACCCATTGAAAATTTCTATATCCTACACTACCTTCAGAACGTTCCTTGATCCGGTTTCCTCCTCCAAAAACCTTTGCGATAAAACTCTGCGGTTTCAAACCCAGTCGAATGATTTCTTTTGCCATATGCTGCATGGCATCTTCTGCATAACGGGCAGGAAATGCAGTATCCTGCTTCTTCTCAGGTGCGCTTCCTGGCAGGAGTATATGGTTCATTCCTCCGATTTTCAGCTCGCTATGAAACAAACATACAGATACACAGGATCCCAGTACAGTCCATATACGATTATTACTATCACCCCAATATTGCTCACCGGGTTGAAGAAAAACGTCAATTTGACGTTCCTGATTAGTTATTTCTTGCGATAGATCGATTGTCTTAGCCATTGAAATCCCTCCGTTATTCCATTTAATGATTCCGAAGCACCGACGATTAAATAACCCCCACGCTGCATTCGCTCCGAAACCATATTGAGTACCTTGATACGGGCTGCTTTTTCAAAGTAGATCATCACGTTATTCATAAATACAACATCAAACAACTCCCGGGAATTATCAGGTTCCATGAGATTCATCTGCCGGAAAACCATCTGTTGCTTAAGCTCAGGTTTAATTGCGAAATATCCATCCATCGAACCAATTCCACGCATGCAGAAGCTTTTAAGGTAATTCTCGGGGATTTCCCTCTCACGACGTTTATCGTACACTCCGGCAATAGCCTTTTCTACTGAAAAGTGACTCACATCAGACCCGACAACCTCCCACTGCGCCCTTCCCAGTGATGCGTCAAGTGTCATGGCTATGGAATAAGCCTCCTCACCTGTTGAACAGGCGGCGCTCCAGGCCCGGAAGGGATGCCCTTCACGCTTGCTTTCGGGCGCTGATTCCAATAACCATTTAAAATGACCCATTTCACGAAAAAAATGTGTTTCGTGTGTGGTCAGCTTATCGATCATGATCGCATACTCTTCGTGATTCCCGGAAGATGTCGCATATTCGAGATATTCGCCATAAGATCCAATCCCGAGCTTTCGAATTCTGGAGTGGAGTCTTCCACGAACCAGAGCTCCCTTGCTTTCCCCAAGTTTGATACCCAGATTATTCAATAAATAATCCTGGTATTGCTTGAATTCTGCCGGAGTGATGTCATTTGAATTCATCATGATATCAACTTTTGTCATACGTCGTCCCATCAACTCTCTATCAGAGCAGCATTTGCCGCTTGCTTCACCGCTTCGGCATCACGATATGATAGGAGTTTATCAAGGCTCAGGATTATAACTAACTCATCTTCTACTTTACCAAGTGCATGAATATAGTCTGCTGCAATCGGAGTTCCAAAATCTGGCGGTTCTTCCAGATTGCTCTCCTGGATCTCCATTACCTGACGAACACTGTCCACGAGAATTCCTGTATACATATTTTCACCCTCTCCATCCTGTTCGAGGATAATCACGCAACTCCATTTTGTGATTTGCGAGTCATTTCCGAAAAAGAACTTCTGCAAATCCAGTACAGGCACAACATGTCCCCGCAGGTTAATCACTCCTCTTATGAACTCGGGAACCATTGGCATGCGTGTGCATCCTTTGAATTCCAGTATCTCTTTTACTCGCGTTATTTCAATTCCATATACTTCATCTTTCAGAGAGAAATTGAGATACTGTTCAACATTTCCTCCCGATGCCATTGCTGTTTCCATTTTTTTTACAATTTCCTTCCTGTTCATGAGAAACTCCCTTTAATAGCTAACAAAATCTTTGTGGTTAACAACTACCGGTACATGATTTCCTGCTGCAATTTTTCCCACATCTTTTCCGACCTACGCAGTATCTTTAATTTTTTTTGCATTTTTTAACTGCCCATTTGCACCGGAATTCATTACCAGGCTGTATTGCTGTGACTTGCTGAATAGTATGCCTGATTGGATAACTCTTCTGCGATGAAGGCCATTTCTTCCGATGAAGAAGCATCATACATTTCTATACTAATCCTCGAACAGCTCCGTCCATTTCGGCGTGTCTTCTTTCTTGATTTACATTTCGTATATTCTTCTTTCTTCTTGAGCCATAACTTTCGATAATTCCAGCCACATGAAGTATCATTGCTATACTGCCGTCACCTAGCAGCGTAAAACCGCTGTATTCAGATACACCCTGGAAAAAACTGCGCAAAGGTCTTACCACAGATTGAATTTGGCCATTGAGTCTATCTACGACCAACCCTGCCTTACGTCCACCGCTTGCAGCAATAACCACAAACCGACGCGAATCTTTCCCCTCAGGAAGATCCAGAAGTTGATTCAGATCAATACATGGGATCGCTTCTTCTCGAATTATAATCATATCCGATTCCAGCCTGGCATCGTCGTATTCAAAGCATTCAATCACCTGATCAAGAGATATTACGCTATGAATTCCACCTGTTTCAACATGAAGGCCATCGATTGTAGCAAGAGTCAGCGGCAATCTGATTCGAAAGAGTGTTCCTTTGCCTTCCGCCGATTGCACCTCCACTGAACCACGTAGAGACTCAATATTTCTTCGAACCACATCCATCCCAACTCCACGGCCTGAAACATTTGTGAGAGATGTCGCAGTCGATAAACCGGGTTCAAATATCAATTTCAACGACTCTTCTTCGTCATTGGAATGAAGAATACCAAGCTCTTTCGCTCTCTTATTTACTTTTTCACTGGAGATTCCACGTCCGTCGTCTTCCACATCGACAATCACCTCTCCGGTAGAATGGTATGCATGAATGCGAAGATTACCAACCTCATTTTTTCCTGCAGACGTTCGCTCTTCAGGACTCTCAATACCATGGTCCATTGCGTTTCGAATTATATGTAACATAGGATCCATAATTTTTTCAACAACAGTGCGATCCAGTTCCGTCTCTTCACCTTCAAGATGAAAATGAACTGGCTTTGCCAGATCTCTCGATAGATCGTGAACCAGACGTTTAAACCTTCTGAATCCCTGTCCGACAGGTATCATTCTAAGGCGCATAGCGCTCTCTCGAACATCTGTGATGGTTCTAAAAAGCCGGTCCAGACTTTCGGCTAATTCCGAATTTCCCTCGGAATCAAGCGCCTGATTGATCTGCACCCCGGCAACAACCAGTTCTCCTACAAGGTTCAATAATTGATCAATTCTCGCGGCTTCTATACGTACAGTAGAGTTAATTTTTCGAGATCCCTGTAATTCACCTTCTAAACCAGTATTGAGGCCAAATATCCTCTCATTCTCTATTTGATCGTCGGGATGACTCTTTTCATCAGCATCCTGTTCAAACTCAGGTTCTTCGACCTCTTTGATAAATACTTGCAGGGAGTCAGGTATATGCGAAAAATAATCTAAAATCTGCTCGTATGTATCATGGGTCTTAAGGTAAAACTCGGGTGCAAAATAACAATCTGTCGGAGAATATTCATCTGAAACCGGAATATTCTCCAAATGCATATCAAGATTGGAGATTTCACCGTGCTTACTGATATAAGAAAAAATTGGTGCGAAATCAAATCCGCAACGATAGAAATCCCTTTCAGGTTTCAGGCGAATTATCCAGGTTGATAGACTTACTTGTTTTGATTCATCACCGGTTTGCGAGTTTATATCCAAAACAGGCAAATCCTGTGGATTATAATTTTGACTGTACTGCCCTGCTTCCTCAAAGAAATCACCGTCTATGTTCTGTTGCTCATAAGAACCACTATAGGAATCTTCTGAAATGGAAAAGAGAGATTCCAGCCTATCTTTAATGCGTAAAAGAAATTCACGTAATGATTCATCAAGCCCGGACCCGGCCTCTCTTTTCTCCTCAAGTAGCGTTTCAATATTATGTGCAAAGCGACTGACATGACCGTAACCGAATGTTCCCGCCGTTCCTTTGATCGTGTGAAAACAGCGAAACAGCTCCCCAACACCTTCCGGACCGATGGCCCCATCGATCAGTAATGTTTCCTCAATTGTTTGAAGAAGTTCCGCAGCTTCCTGAAGGAAAATCTCCTGCATCTCACGGGCTTCGTTTCCTGGTTTACTCACCATTTTCGTTCTCACTCCCTTCAGGATTATCGGTTTCATCTACAGAG
This sequence comes from Leptospirales bacterium, assembly GCA_050295715.1. Lineage (GTDB taxonomy): Bacteria > Spirochaetota > Leptospiria > Leptospirales > Leptonemataceae > JBNKQE01. The sequence continues at coordinate 59 of JBNKQE010000005.1, read as the reverse complement.
TCGGTTTCATCTACAGAGTCGGTTTCATCTACAGAGTCGGTTTCATCTACAGAGTCGGT
>JBNKQE010000004.1:0-44414 GCA_050295715.1 Leptospirales bacterium | reverse complement strand
ACTCATTCAAATCCTTTCCAATTAAAGTTACATCTCTATAGACTCTGCTCGGTCCAGGATTACCATTGAATTTTACGTATTTATAATTGTTATATTCATCATATAATTCATCAATATGTTTATCAATCTGATCGATTTCTTTATTTCCAACTGTAATCATATTTTCAAGTGTTGAACTATCTTTTCCAGAAAAAGTAAAATAAGCACTGTAAATATGAATTCCACCTGCGATTACGAGAACACCGCCACTTGCAGCTGCTGCGGCACTTGCACTCGTACTCGCTGCAGCCCCTGCAATACTCGATACAGCTTCAGTCGCAAAAAGAGAATAATTTATATTGCGTTCACGAGTGTCAGCCTTATCAAATTCTTTCTTTATTTGGGAAATCTCATTTTTCATTGTTGCTTTGTGGTTGTTATATTCAGATAACAACTTACTATCTAATGTGAAATTATTATCGATATTTTTATTATATTCCACGAGCGTATCATGCATGAATGTTTTTATATTTCGATTTATCATTGCGCACATCGAAACATTTGGTATTGCAGAGAATGAATTTTCTAAATATTTAAAATCCACATTACTATTATTTATACTACCAACAAATGTAGCATACTCAGCTAGGAATGCTTGGCTCGTTGCATCGGTTATATTGTTATGAAATACATTAGTACAAAGTATTTCTGCGATATCTTCAGATTTATTTTCAATTTTATCCTTATCTACCTTAACTTGCTGCAGTATTGCGCTGTTCTTCTGAAAAAGATTTGATGCTGTCTTATAAATCATATTCATTGTCGAAACATGCTTTGTTTTGTTTACTAATGAATCCCATACCCGATTTTCCTTTTCGATAAACTCAACTCTTGAGCTTCCAAACATCGTTGTGCAACTATTTATAGCAACAATCAATGCAATAATAACAATTTTCTTTATCACCGATTTCCACCTACGTAATATGTTAGCTGGATTATATTGCATAACAACTAACTGTCAATAATAATCCTTATTATCTTGATATATTTAACTTCTATCATACTTAGTACAATTAATATGATTAATTACTACCTTGACGGAATATAAGATGATAATAACAACAAGTTCTACTTTAAGAGTAAAAAAAAATGTAATATATCTAAGGATCATCGCATTCTGAAAATAGTCCGCTCATGACCAATTATTACCCCGGAGCCAATATTAAACGGTTCGCCAACCAACTAACCCAACTACAGTCACTCCTGGATGACGGTATTCGATTTATGGTCATCACATCCCACAAAGTGGGGATATTGTGGCTCGGAGAGATATACGACTCCGATTATTTTTATATAATTCATGGTCATTACGGCTCCATGGAGATTGCACGTGCCAGTATAGAGCATTTTCCCGGATCAAAGATAATTGATATCCATGAATCATTCGATGCATGGTTACTTAAAGCAATCAAATAATTCCAATAGAATAAACCCGGATATAAACTATCCAATCCTCAGATATTCGCTTGTCAAAGAATGCAAATCCACTTTGTTCTTAATCCGTGAATGAAGTAACGAAGATAATAACTTTTGCATCAGCTCATCGTTTACTTGAGCATGAAGAGAAATGCAGGTTTCTGCATGGTCATAATTACAAAGCTCACATAACAATTTCCGGCGACATAGATCGCCTGGGGAGAGTAATTGATTTTTCCGACCTAAAAAAGAAATCTAAAGACTGGATTGATAAAAATTGGGATCACAACATTCTCCTTAACGAGAAAGATCCTCTAACTCAAATTGTAATAGAATTCGCTCAAGATGGGAAACCGTATTTATTTAAAGGCAACCCAACTGCCGAAATAATGGCACGAGAGTTATTCTACATTGTAAAAGATCTTTTTCCATATCTGAAAATTGATTCAGTAATAATTTATGAAACAGAGACTTCATATGCCCGCTACACTGAAAGTAAATGAAATATTTTATTCGCTTCAGGGTGAAGGGGCAAACTCAGGGCAACCAATGATCTTCATTCGTCTTGCCGGTTGTAATAGAAGCTGCACTTTCTGCGATACTAACCACTCAGACTACGAAGAATTCACACTCGAACAGCTGCTTGAAAAGATTTCAATATTTCCGGCCAGTTGGATTAACTGGACCGGTGGCGAACCGGCTCTTCAACTTTCCTTTTACCATATAGATTATTTTTCATCCCATGGATTCAGACAAAGCATTGAAACTAATGGATCATTGCCAGTTCCCGCAGGCCTTGATTATATAACGATCTCCCCGAAAGGAAAAGTATTTCTAAGTAAGGCAAATGAAGTAAGGTTCATAATTAGATCTGGCGATACGATTCCCCAAACCGCGATAAATGCTAACCATTATTATTTGAGTCCCGAAAATCCAGATCATCACAAAAGAAATTTGAATCATGCAATCAATCTTTGCCTGGAGAATCCAAAATGGAAACTTTCAACCCAGAATCACATGTCATGGCTGATCCGTTGAAAATTGAAAACAATGTCAGAGCAATACTTCAATCTCTTGGTGAGGATGTTGATCGCGAGGGGCTTATTGAGACCCCTCATCGATACATTAAGTTCTTAACTGAATTTACAGAAAAAGAAGCTTTCAAACTGACAACTTTCGATGCTGAGGAATATACCGGACCGGTCATTAAAACAGGGATACGATTTTACAGTCTTTGTGAACACCACATGCTTCCTTTTTTCGGATTCGCCTCAATAGCATATATACCAAAGGATAAAATTCTCGGTTTGAGTAAACTGAGCCGAATTGTGGACCACTTTTCCAGGAGACTGCAGAATCAAGAAAGGATAACAAAACAGATCGCCGACTTTATTGAAAATGAATTATCACCTGCAGGAATAGCAGTGCGACTTAAAGCACAGCACATGTGTGTGATGATGCGCGGAGTGGAAAAGCATGAATCATGGACAACAACAATGGACCATCGCGGAAATTTTCAGGACAACCCTGTCATAAGAGAAAACTTTATAAGAGAAGCAATGGAAGGCGAACAATGAAAGCATTAATCATTTATTCAGGCGGGATGGATTCGACAGTCCTTTTGCACAAATACAAGGATAACATTGATCTCGCCATTTCATTCTATTACGGAAGTAAGCATAACGAACGCGAATATAAGTCAGCTCAATCGAACACCAAAGTTCTGAATATTGAGCATGAGAAAATCAATCTTGGATTTCTAAATGATCATCTGAAAAGCGATTTACTGAATTCCGGAGGTGATGTCCCGGATGGTCATTACGAAGAACCTTCTATGAAAAGAACCGTTGTTCCATTCAGAAACGCAATTATGCTTTCTATCGCTGTTGGCATTGCTGAATCCAGAGGACTTGATACTATACTTCTTGGAAGCCATGCAGGAGATCATGCTATCTACCCGGATTGCAGACCAGACTTTACGAATGCCTTTTCTCTTGCAGCTCAAGCCGGAACATATGGGAAAATACAGGTTATCGCCCCCTTCCAGAACATAACAAAGAGAGAAATCGGAATCATTGGTCACAAAATTGGAATTGATTTCGATAAAACTTATACCTGTTACAACGGCGGGGATAGACATTGCGGGAAGTGCGGGGCATGCACCGAAAGGAAAGAAGCACTCGAAGGCTTTGATCCAACTATTTATGAGTCATGAAGTTATTTCAGGCCATCATGACAGAGGAACAGTTACGGGCAGCATATGAAGTTGATGCGAAGAATATTCTGATCTCGTACTATTTCCTTGTCCCTGCAGGGAATTACAGAAATAAACAGAAACTTAGATGGATAATGCGAGATTCTTTATTCTTTCTTGATTCGGGTGCATTTACAGCACATTCAAAAGGCGTGAATATATCACTTATTGATTATATGAGGTTCATCGAAGAGAACCTTCCAATGATTGATATGTATACTGGTCTCGATGATATTGCTTCATGGAAGCAAACATTAAAAAATCAAGAAATCATGGAAAAGCAAGGATTTCATCCACTCTTCACTTTCCACCATGGTGAACCAATGGAGATCCTTCGTGATGCAATTCAGAAATACGATTATATAGCATTGGGTGGTATTGTTGGACGACCTAAAAAGGAAAAACTAATCTTCCTGGATAAAATATTTAATCTGATCGCAAAACATAGACTTATAAAAACCCATATCTTCGGATCTCATGACAGGCAACTTCTCATTCGATATCCTTTTTATAGCGCAGATGCATCTTCCGACTCAATGAATGCTGCAATGGCTATGTATCGAGATTCAAATGGATCGGCAAGAAAGATCATTTCGGAACCACGCAATCGTGATATAAAACATTACGAAGCATTGAAGATATACTATGGTAACGGTCTGTCTGGCACAACAAAACAGCTATCACGACTCAAAAACTTTATTCGTCACAAAAAACAAATAGAATTTGAGATTACACGAATATGGGAAGAAAGAGGTGTAAATTGGACAAGCAAGTAGAATACCAGACAATTGATATAAATAAACTCCAGAAAGCGAATTGGAATTACAAAAAAGACGATGAAAGCAAAATGCAGAAGCTTATTAAAGCGATGAGGAAACGTGGTCAGATTGTAAACCTTATTGTAAGACCGATCGGAAAAGGGAAATACGAGGTAATTAACGGAAACCATCGATACGATGCATTGAAATCAATCGGAGCAAAAACAGCATACTGTTGCAACCTTAAGAAAGTCAGTGATCATGAGGCAAGGCTAATCGCAACAGAAACGAACCACCTCGAGTTTGAAACTGATACGGCTTCATTTGCCAGAATGATTGAAGAGATATCTCGTGAGGTTTCAATTCAGGAAATGGAAGAGACAATACCTTTCGATGAAAAGGAAATAAATGGTTATATCGACATGATTAATTTCGACTGGACCAAGCTGGATTCGGTTATTGGAGAATCTTCGGATACCAATAAGACAAAGGAGAAATCCAAGGAAACAACCTGTCCAAAGTGCGGCCACATCTACTCTGCTTGATTAATGCATATTTACCGCTTGACAACTTTTCTCATTCATTCATGAGGAAAGGGTGGCTGTAAAGAAAAGTTCCACGAAGAAGAAAACTACCTCAAAGAAAAAGACCGCCGGCAAATCATCCAGCTCTGGTTCCCGCACGATCTCCAAGAAGAAAACATCGGCATCATCCAATACTGTCCGTCAACCCGGTGCAAAATACAAGGCCACCCGTGAAATAGTCGAAGCTCGAGTAATGGAAGTCAGTGAGCTCATTCTTTCCGGTCATGAAGATAAGATTGTGCAATACTGTGCACAGAAGTTCCAGATCGGGAGAAGACAGGCATATAAATACAAAAAGGCAGCTATTCGCCGGATCCAGAGACTCAATGCCCGATCCCTGGATGAAGCCCGCAATATTCAGATAGCTAAGATGAACAGGATCATCATCAAGGCAGAGAAGGAGAAAAACTTCTTCACAGCTCTACAGGCGCACAAAGAAGTCCATCGCTTGCTTGGATTGTATAAGGACTCACTCACAATAAATAAAGGTTCGTCTGTATCAGATATGACTGATGAGGAACTGGAAGCCGAACTCGAATCACTCAAAGAAGCAAAAGAGAAGTATGAGCAGTTCTCTGAAATCGAAAAGATATAAAGTCGAGTTACTCAGAGAAAAACGGCTCCGCACCATGCGGGATAATCTATTTCCGTTTGTTCTGGAGACATCTCCATCCGATTACATGCCTGCATGGTTTCATCGTTACATTTGCGCGAAGCTTACAAAGTTCGTAAAAGATATTGAAGAGAAGAAGGCTCCGCGCTTGATGATATTTGTTCCGCCACGACACGGAAAAAGCCATATCGTATCCGAACGGCTTCCGGCCTGGTTTCTTGGAAGAAATCCAGCCAAATCCACTGCGGTAATAAGTTATGATCAAGACTTGCCAAACAAGATGAGCCGAGTCACTCGAAGTATATTCGAGGATGTGCCATTTCGTGATATTTTCCCTTCAGTTGTATTGGCCCCGGATAAAGCTGCAGTTGAAGAATGGGAGGTCCAGACTAAGGATGAGACCGGAAAGCTCTCAAGGCAAAGGGGAGGTCATAAAGCCGTCGGTATAGGGGGAGGGATAACCGGACGTGGTGCTGATTTGATGATAATTGACGACCCGATCAAGGGTGGTGAAGAGGCAGAATCAAAAACAATTCGCGATAAAACTCATGAATGGTATAAATCAACTGCACGTACCAGAGTAATGCCAGGTGGTGGAGTCATTGTCATGATGACACGCTGGCATGAAGACGACCTCGCGGGAAGGCTTCTGAAAGATGCTAAAGATAATCCGGAAGCTGATCAATGGGAAGTGATCAATCTTCCAGCCATCGCCGGAGAGGATGAATATTTTACTCCAGACTTCAAGATCATTCATTCCGGAGAAGAGGCTGCCAGGCTCATTCGCCGTAAAGGTGAGGCTCTGCATGAAGAACGATGGAGCCTCCAGAATCTCAAAACAATAAAGGCAACCATTGGGGATACCTGGTTCAACGCTCAATATCAGGGAAGCCCGATACCAGCCGGTGGTCGATTAATTAAAAAGGAATGGTTCAGGTATTACACAGAGGATGATACACACTTCATCATGCAGATTCCAGGGCAGGATGAACCTCGCCGAATCCTCAAGGACTGGGTTACACTATTTCAAACTATTGATACAGCCGCAAAAGCAGGTGACGACAACGATTTCACGGTTATAGGAACCTGGGCTTCATGCCCTGGGGGAGAGCTAATCCTTCTCGATGTTGAACGAACGAAGACAGAAGACGCAGACCTCGAAAACTGGATAGACAGGGAATGGCAAGCCTGGGATGGCCCTATCGTAGGGTATGAACAGACACTGCAAACAATCGGTCATATTCAGCGATGGCGAAAGAAGGGCCGACCGTGCAAAGCATTGAATCCGGGACAAGGGGACAAAGTAGCCCGCTCCTCACGCTTCCGGATTCTGTGTGAAACAGGGATGGTATTCTTTCCTGTAAGATCCATATGGTTATCTGATTATATATCTGAACTTCTCGCATTCAACAAAGGAAAGCATGACGACCAGGTAGATATGAGCAGCTGGGCCGCCTACCTGCACGAAGATATAAGAGGAACGAAAGGCGCAAATGGTGTTCATCCGGCCCAATCAACAAGAAGATAAAAAAAACGGTGGTCAAATGTTAAGTGTAGTTTATGTGGTCAGAGTATGGGTTTCATTTCCCGCATCCAGGCTTTCATTAATGATCCGTACTCGCGTCCTGCTGATCAGGACAGAGATGCGGAATATAATATTTACCCTGATTATGAAACGAAGGTAAAAGAACTCACTAAACGTTACAATGCTTCCGGGGAAAAATATTCACTTGAGAAGACCGCTATCAATTACCGTGTCGCCTGGATTGCCGGTGGTGGTATACGGACAAAATCCACAGACAAGGCTACTGACGATTTTATTAAGCAATATTTCAAGTGGAACCGCATGCACCCATTCAAGCTGCGGCAGTATGTAACTATCGGTGAGATTGAAGGGAAGGTTCTGCGCTCACTGGTTCTCAAGGATGACGAAAGCTCCACATATAAAATTGACGGAAAGGGAAAGCGTGTTGAATCACGGATACTTCGTTTCAATCGATTCAAATACACCGTAGTCTCTAAATCGGATGATTACGGGGAAATAGAAAAAATCACATATAAAGTGGATGGAAAAGATAAATCAGAGGAACTCAAGCCGGGAAGCTTTGTATTTCTACCTTTGTATGGTTTAGAAGATGCCTATACTGAGACCCCTTCCCTGGTCGCTTCTGTTCTTTACTTATTCGATAATCTTTATAAAGCATTCAGGGGTCTTCGGGCCTATAATGATAAGTATCCATATCCTGATCTTGTATCTGAAGCTACCGGACAGGATGCGACAAACACAGCCACATGGAACTTCAATTCTCATACAACAAACGGTAAATTCGACGCAAAGAAAGGGTCCTATTTTGCAGCTGCTGGCACAATGAAATATATTGAACCAGCTGGAAGCGGTATCGAGGCATTCAAGGAAGAAGCATTTCTCAGCGCCAGAGCGATTTCAGGGGCCACTGGTGTTCCCATCATTTTTCTTGGCTTCGTCGATCTCATGTCAAACCGTGCCACGGCCACAGAACTTCCGGAAATGATCAATGCCTCTACGACTTTCGAGCGTGAGCTATGGGAAGAGTCAATCAAAGAGGAGATTATTAAAGCTGCTGCTCTCCTTGGTGTAAAGATTCAACCGGATACAATTACAGTTTCTCTTCCTCTTGTTGCAATGTCATTTATAGAGTTGATTTCGAAAATCTTCGGCGATCTGGAAGAGAGAAAGGTCATTTCCAGAGAAACCCTACGTGAAATGATTCCCGGTGTTGATCATCAACTGGAAGAAGAGCGACTGAAAAGGCAAAGAGAAAATGATTCAAAGGAAACAGATAAGAAAGTCACAGAATTAATGAATCAGATTGGAAATCAGAATACAGGAGCAACTAATGGAACCGATAACAATTAATGCCCGTATTCTGGCATTTGAAAAACCAGAGATCTCACAGGAAGAAATACTTCGCATTGTCGGTACAGAAAAAATTGCCGGTCTAAAATACTCTGATCCTCATCCATACCTGAAAGCTATTTCCATTATCCATGAAGGCGAAGCGGAGCCAATCCTTGACGGGAGAAAGACTCACATCGAATTTCCGAAAACTGCGGTTCAATCATTACAAAATCTGGAAATTCCTGCAGATGGGATCCCACTGTATGATGATTTCCACGATATCAATAATTCAAATCGCCCGGTTATAGCTAAAATCATCGCAGGTACTCAACGATTGATTGGGAACAAATTACATCATGTCTTCATTGCATACGCACCCGGTTCAACTCGCGACAATTTCAAAGAGAAGAATGTTTTCTCAATGGAAGCCATGTGGCACTTCATTCCACGCGCTGGAAAGATCATCGCAAACAAGATCATTCAGCTTGCGGGGATAGCTACCGGCAAGGATACAGAGGCAGATCCGGCCTTTTCCGGGGCCAGAGAGCTTGGATGGGTCCAGGCATTCGCACGGGTTAATGAAAGCAATGAAGAGCAGCAATCTATTACAAAATCAACTCAGGAGAAACCTTTTAAAATGTCCGAACTAACTATGGAACAAATTCGCCAGGCAATTAAAAACGCTGGATTCGATGATCTTATTTCTGAGTTAAAAAATCGGCGAGTCCTGCCACATCAGATCGTTAAACCCGAGGATTTATTCGGGAAACGACTGCATCTTAAAGATGGATCTGTACAAATCATCGGAGGGGATTCCATTTTCAACGAATGGCTGGCAAAGCATGAAGATGATATTCGCTCAGAATTCAATGCTGACAAGCAATCACTCGAAGATATTACAAAAGAACGCGATGAATTGAAAAAAAGCAATCTTCGATACTCTGCCTGGGATCAGGTAATTGCCCATGCAAAAGAGCAGAATCTACCTGACACAGCACTTGCTGTTCTGGATGAATTGAAAGGCGAATTCTCTCCGGAGAAGGATGATAAGAACCATATCAAGAGCAAAGTTGAAGAGCTTGTGACTCGTGCGAAAGAACGTGATGAATCCATCCGGACGCGATATGGTGTTCAAGCCTCTGGCCAAAACAATGGGCAACAAACAACAAAAGCTCCCGGGACTCAATTGCCTGGTGGGCAGTCGGTTCCTGCGGAACAAGGTGGAGAAGGTCAACCGAAATACGATTTCTAAATGCACTTAAATTTATAGGTGGACAAATATGGAAGATCGTGTAAAGGGTTTGAAGAGAACAATGATTAAGAACCAAACCGGTTCTAATTCTCTGTCCGGTTTAACCGAACGAGAGATCATTAATCAATCCGGCAATCTTAATCGTCCTGATGATGTTGACGATGAGGAGTTTGCAGAAGGATCTCTGGAAACTGGAGAAGTGACCGGGGAACAAACTTTACCGGATACCAAAAAAGGAACCGGTAAGAACTCTAAAGATCCATCGCAAAATAAAGCGAAAGGGTCCAGGAGAGGAAAAGGTCTGAAAGCTGGAAAAGCAAACGGCAAAAAGAATGGAAAGGGAGATGGAAAATCTTCTGACCAATCGAATGAGTCGGGATCTGGAGAAGAGAACGACAATACATCCCCCACCGTTGACACGGGGAGCATCACCGCGGAGAGCAATGATGATGCAAATGCTGGAGAAGCGTCAACAACGGCGGAGAGCCACGAATCAGCTGGAGAAGCACCCGAAGCCGGAGAGGCATCTAATAACGATTCGGAGGTAATCGCCGATGGCGAAAATACTCAATCAGAGTCCAGCGGGAGCTGAGCACTCTTTCCTTATTACCGCCCCCGTAGGCGGACTCACTCGTGGAATGGTCGTTGTTGCAGGGGCTATTAAAGCTTTCTCTGCAACTGAGGCTGCTGAAGGTGATTCTGTAAATCTCATTTCCAACACCGAGAACGCTGTCGTTCAAGAAGCCCCCACAGGGGTCGGTTCTGTCACATTTGCTCAAGGAGCAAACGTTTATTGGAACACTACTACCCAGGAACCTGCTGCGAACAACGCAGGCGGCGAAGTCTTAGTTGGCAAAGCACTTACCGAGAAAACCGAAGAGGGCGACTCCTTCGAGATTAAATTCATGGGGGATGTTCTATAATGGCACGTTCATCACTTGTTAAACCAGGCAAAGAACGAGACTTTTTCTCGGCTTTCGACACTATGTTGGATACCGAATCGGCTGCAGAAGAGCGTGCAAGAGCGCAGGATGCTATCACCAGCGCAATGGTTGATTTCTGGCAAACTCCGAAAGAGGAGTTTTACGGACGATTGGATGCATTCAAAGGTCGTATCAATGCCTTCTCTACTGCTGGAGATTGGCCTGAGATTTTAACTCAGACAGCTCAAGTCTTTCAAGGTGAAGAGTCTTACGACATGGGGTGGGAACCTCTATTCAAAGTTGCTCCAAAGGATCCGGGCAAAGACTTTTTTGAAATTGCGAATATCTTTCGAGGATTCCGCTTTCGACTTATTCCAGAAACCGGCAAAGTTAAAGTCGAAAGGATGAGCGGAGATGTTGGAATTGTTACAGTTGATTGGTATGGTGCTGCAATCGGTTGGACAGAACAGATGGTTCGATATAAAAAACTTTCCATAATGGCTGACATGGTCGAGCAGAAACGTGAAGCCCGTTATGAGCTTCTGGCTAACTCTCATTATGGATTGATTGCCAAATCTGCAGCGATAGCAGGGCAAACGACGGCCTATAGCGCAACAGGTGCAACCGTTGCAGAAAAGGATGCGAAGACTATTAATGCAGCTTATACGAAAGCCGCAAAACGTCTTCATGGGAAACCTGGATTCTCGGGTGTTGTAAACACTCCGGTCTACCTGCTTGTTCCCATTGATCTTCTGGAAAGAGCTTATACAGCTCTCGCCACAAAGATCACTGCAAATGCAGATTCAGGAAAACTTGTTCGCTATCCCATTATTCCAGTACCAACTCTGAATACCAGCCTCTGGAATGGAGCAACCAATTATGGTGTTCTTGTTTTTCCCAAAAGAAAAATCCAGAGAGTTATGGAAGAGGAAGTTAAAGCATTCAAAGATGCAGATCCATACACATTGCAGTATGTAGATATCATATGGACTGCTTTCGGTGCGGGTATCGGTGACGATCAGCAGATCGAGAAGGTAATGTTCGAGTAATCGAACCATGATTGATATTTAACCGGGTCCGAATGGGCCCGGGTTATGATTATGGAAGCACTTTACGAAACAGGTTTTACTACTCTCGATGAAGCAAACTCGTATTTGTTCGGGGAAGTATCTGCGTCTATGTGGAACCCGGAAATTGCAAAAACTATTTCGGGGACATGGAGAGTTGATCCCGTCGATGCTAAGAAACTAATCGGAACAAGTGGACTGGCAACAACTCAACTGGAAACAGGCGGAGCTATTGTTCGTAACTGGAATATCTACCATGTAGAATCAATCCAGGATGATAATACAATCATTCTGTCTGATGAAATCCAAATTCCCGAAGACTCCAGACTTTACGCATACACAGCTTCCCAGACATTAAATTACGAATCGTTTATTCCAAAAAGAACTGCAGCACTCATCACAGCATATCGTGAAATCCTTCGATTTTGCTCATTGCCTGATTCACCGGATTCAATGACCGAAGGTAGAATCATTGAAGCTCAAATTCTTCTTGCGCTTGAACGGTTCATGATTCCGCAGGATGTGCATTCAAAAAACCAATCCTCCGGTATCAAGTCCTGGAGTTCTGGCAAACTAAGTTATCAATACAGCGATACAAAGGGATCAAATTTCCCAGAGCACATTAAGGCTCTATTAAGTGGTTTTATCCGGAAGACAATCCCAAAACTCAATGCAGGTCTGGAGAGGGTCGACTGATGAGCTATCTGGATGATTCATACAGCCCTATAATATCCGAATTAATCCGAGACGAACGGGAAGCGATTGAAAGAGCGCTTAAAGAGTGGGCTCTCCGATTCGCTGTATATATTGCCTCATTTGGTCAATATGAATCAGCGGAAGATTTCATCTTTTTTGCATCAAAGATGAAAGGCAGGATTAACGGCCTGTTTGATACAATGCTTCGAAAATTGGAGTCCGCCCTCCCCCGACTGATCAGCCATGCATATGAAGATGGATCGAAAGTAGTTGTTTCAGGATTGATCCGGGACGGTCTGGAGGAAGCTGTAGTTTCAATTGATCATAAACTCCTAGATACCCTCGCCCGTGATGCACTACATGATTTTAGAAGTGCAATCGAACTTTCCAAAGAACGGATTGTGTCTTTTTTCAAATTCTCAAAACAGGGCGTATTAACAGAATCACAGATATCGGAAGCGATAGCAGCTGGTTTTATAGATAAAGGAACACCCACCGAAGCATTCAGACGAATGCTACACTTATTCGATGGGAAGGAAAGCACCGATACAGTTAAATTCTTCGATGGAACCGAAGAAATCAACTTCTGGAAAAAGAATCTCGGACTCGAAAAGTGGAATCGAATTAAAGACGAAATTGAATCACTTCGCAGGTTTCGCGGAATCCGTATAATCAATAAAAATGGTGATTATATGCGATTCACTTTGAAGCATTACATTGAGATGGTCACTCGTCATCATATCACCAATGCTCAGGTTATGGCAACAATCGAGCAGGGGAATAAGAACTTACGAGTTCCGCTTTTCGTTGTTCCCGGCCACAGCACAACAGCCAAGGTTTGCGCACCGCATGAATTCTATGGAATTGGAAAAGGTCCGATTTATTCTACAGAGCTAACACTGGTTGAATGGGGAATATTCGAAGAAGCAAACAAATACAATCTGCCAGGTTATCATCCTGTATGTTCACACCGGGCGAAGCCATACGTGATGCTCGATGAGCAGCTTTACTCATTTATAACAAAAAAGCGAACAAAAGCAGACGCTGACCGATTTTTCATTGAGAAGGGTCTGCGAATTCCGGAGGCATCATGAACAGGCTTCGGATAAAGAGAGTTGATCATCATACTGCCAATAATCGGGACATCAATCCAGTTGAGTTCGACATCCCGGCGATAACTGTTGAGCCATCAACAAAGATCAGGTATGGATTAAACAACGAACCAACATACACCCGGGTTTCTGCCGTATTGCCGCCAGATGCAGACATCAAATCTGATGATTTGATTGTTTGGGCAGGGCTGGATCTGCCACTTCTTGAGCTCTATCGCGCACCTGACGCAAATGGGATTGTAACTCACATTGAGGTGCTTGCATGACCGATTTCAAAGGACATGTTGAATTCGAGAACGATATTAATCGACGGGTAATTCCTGCCTTTGAATCAGCACTGGATGAGGCTCTCATTGATGGTGCTTATGCTCTTATTGACGTCATTGCAGAAAAAACGCCACAACCTCAACGCGATACAGGATATATGAGCGATGCTTATTCTATATATCTTGGCGGGAAAGAAGTATATACGAATCCAGCAGAACCCAAAAAACCATCTGCTACTGCACGTTTGAATCCAAGTCCAACAGGGATGCGAAAATTTGAAGCCCGTGTTTATTACGAAGCCCCATACGCTGAAGCACAACATAAGGGTTATATTATCCGCAATGATAAGAAATATTACCTCAATCCTCGGATGCCAGGAACTGGCCCGGGGTGGCTGGACAAGGCATCGAAAGGGAATAATGCAGATCGTGTTCAATCAATCATCGCTGATCGCTTAAACAGGATAAGGTAATGGGAATCGAAAAAGAAAAATTCTTAGTAGAATATATGACTGAGTATCTCCGTCAAGATCCGGAGTTTATCTCATATAGAGACATCATTGAGCCTTATCGAAAGATCCCGGAAAAAAACACACGCTCTATTCTGATCATGCACGGTGTATTCTCTGAACAACCAGAGAAAAACACCGAGATAAGAATCGCCTGCTATGGCAAAGACTTATACGACGCAAAGGATTTGTCCTTTGATGTTTATAAGAGATTCCGTGGGCGATACAGCGTATATTTGCCTCTTCCTGCTGAAGTTCCCGACGAAATGGCCGGTCTCGGAGAGTTCCCTGCAACTGCAATCATCGCCGATAAAATCGAACCGTTTCCCCCGGGTGGAAACGGACTGTATGCGTACTCAATAAATGTGAGGGTGATGAGTTGAATATTGAAGAGCAATTGAAAGCAGATATTCAGAGAGCTCGCAAAGCTCATAAGAATAAAGGCATCCCTCTCCTTTACAAGACCCCGAACGGCGATGTCGTCAGGTTTGCAAAGGATGAGACGGAAGCAAAGACTCTGATCGAATCTGATAACCGCTACAGGTTGTATGAGACGGTCAGAAGGAAAGAACTTGAGAAGAATGCGAAAGTAACAAAGCCGGGACAACCTGCCAAATCTGCTCCGCAAACTCAGGGTGATAAAGGAGGCAGTAACTAATGATCATTACATTGAATGATGTAATTAAACCACAGGGAAAAAGTTTCGCTGGACGAGCAGACATGCCGGACATCGGGCCTGCTTATGGATTTGTTGGTAAACCACTATCCTTGCTTGCTTACAAAGATGGTACTGTGGAGCTAACCGCTGGATCCACTGCGCTCATTGGAACAGCCGCAAGTGGAACAACTTTTCTCACAGATCTGCAAGTCGGTTCCTTTATCAAAGTAGATGGGGTAGACACACCCTTGATGATCAGATCTGTAACAGACGATGCAACCGCAGAGTTAATGTCTGCATCCCCTGCTACCGTTGCCGCTGCTCAATTCAAGGTAATCGAGCAACTCTGGCTTGGTGAGAACAATGAAGTTTCCAGAAAGGCAATTCTGAAGACTGTTGAACTCTCCGAAGCGACAACCGGCGATGCTTCAAGCGATGAGTTTATTTCGGGCGAAGGCGTTGAAATCCGGATGCAACTGACAAGGTATTCTCCTGAAGTTCAGGAAAAACTGGAATTCGGCAAGTATACGGATCGGGATCCGACAACCGGAAATATTCGATCACTCGTCAAGACTGCTGAGATGTGGAATCTCCTTTCTCAAAATGAAGTCTTCCTGATGATCGGCCGCCTTGTTGCTCCAGAGACTCTGACTGATGATCCAATGGGGTTTAGCTTCTATCCGCGAGCGTTACCAAAGGTTGAAGCTGAAATCAAGCGTAACACATCAGGTCAGAATGTAGTTGAAGTAATGTTTAAGGTTCGTCCTGCAAAAGATGTTACTTACAACAACAAGCCAGTACTATACTGGGAGGGTGAAGATGTCGTCACATTCAACTGATACAGTTCCTGAAAGAATTCGTATTGCTGAAATCGTGATTAACGGGGCCCGGGTCGATATCCCGGTCCGGGCCAAAACCGTTGGAATGTATAAACGACTCGGCGAAAACGAACGAGATCTGAAAGCAAAGACTGATAAATCCCAGGAGCTTTTAACAGAGTATTTTGCAATTTCTAATATTGTTTACGATCGTCTGAAAAAGAAAACTGATCAATATGAATCAGGCATATCCAAAGATGTTCTGGATACCTTCGCTGAAAATATAAAGGAATTCATGACTTCTGATGAGTATGATTACTCGATTAAGATAAGCAACGAATTACAGGAACTTGAATTTGCTATTCTTGAACTTTACTGGAAGCGGTTTGAAATCCTCGTTGCTGAACCGGAAAAACACCAAGAGCTCTTCGAATCGATCCCTTTCTACGCCAATGATCACTCTGAAATGAGAGCTATGTTCATGAAGCTTGAAGGTGCCTCATCAATGAATCCGGATGCTCTAAAAAAAAACATGATCCGGATGCAGAGGGGGTAATTGCAGAAATCGTTCTTCGCAGAAATGGATTCAGCATGAGAGAAATCAAAGAGATGAACCATTATGAGCTCATGGCCAATTATATGGGGATCCGGGCATTGGAGATTGAAGAAGATAGGATTGAGAAAGGACGATTAATTTTTACAAACGAAGGAGTGCAGGCGAAAGCAGAAACTCTGCTCAATGATATTCATACCGAGTATATGGAAATCATGGGTATTGAGATCCCAAAAGAATCGATCTTCGACTACTATTACAAAAAGAACGGCGGGGATAACTGGAAGAAGCGAAAACAGAATGGAAACTAAGCCGATATACATACCAGTCAAAGCTAATGCAGATGAATTCCGCAAAGTAATGAATTCTGCCGTTGCCATTTCTAAAAAAGCATGGGCTGAGACCACACGCGCTGGCATTAAGATTGGTAAAGCCTATTCCGGATCAACCCAGGAAATAAAGACCACATCTCGTACAATAGATGTAATGCGCAGCCATGTGCAATCCCTTACTTCCGAACTTGAAAAAACAAAAATTGGATCATCCAGGTTCAAGGAATTATCACGCGATTTACGAAAAGCCAACAAAGAACTTGATGTGATCGAAAAACAGGCAGGTCTCACCGGCAACACATTCGATCAGCTCAAAGATGGCATCCAGGCAATTGGAGCCGGGTCCGCATTCGCCATAATGGGTGGAGAAATCAAAGATCTGATGGATAAAGCACAGAACTTTGAAAATACAATGAAAGGTCTTACGGCCGTTGTAAAACATAACCTCGGAGAAGATGCAGTTCCACAGGCAATAGACTCAGTTAATAAACTCGGAGTCGCACTCAATCTTACTGACGATGCCATGGCAACCTCCCTGAAAAACCTTGTCGCAATGGGTTTTTCAATTGAGGAAGCAAACAAACTTATAGAGTCAACAGCAGACCAGGCAGTTACAGGACGACAGGCTCACCTATCGATGGCCGAAGCTGTTCAGGTATTTACGGAAGGTTTAAAGAATAACAATTCAACACTCACCGACTCTGCTGGCTATACAGAGAACCTTTCAGTCGCATTTAAGAAACTCGGTATCAACTACGATCAGTTGACAGACAAGCAGGGAGGAGCAGCAGCACGACAAAAGTTTGTTAACTACTATCTGCAACAGGGATCAGCATTTGCCGGAGATGCAAGGCGAAATGTTGAAGGTTACGCCGGTGCGATGGGGAAAATTGAAAGGGGTGCGGAGAAGGCTCAGATTGGAATCGGTAAAGTATACAAGGATGGATTCCTTCCTTTACTCAATATTGCGGCCGAAGGCTCAATTGCATTCGGAACATGGGCTAATGACCTTGGTGCTGCTGGCAAATCGTTAATAATGGCCGGCACAGCTGCTGGGACTCTGGCAACCGGAATTTATACTCTCCAGAAAGCTCTTGAACTTACAGGGATTACAGCTGGGAAAGCGTGGATGAAAATTCTTGGCCCAATTGGCCTAGGTATTGCTGCAGCTACATTTGTAATTACGGCATATGTTGAGTACAGGGATGAGAAGGCGAAGGAAAGAATCGAAAACATTAAGAAAGATATCAAATCAATATCAGAAGAACAATCAAAATCAATAAGCAAGTCAATTGAAGAGTTCACCAAAGCTGGAGAAACTGCAGTCAACGTATATAAAACCAGCAGTAACTTAACCAATGCGGAATATGATAAAATCACAGAAAATGCTTTTGACAATTACGAAAAGTTACGCAAGGTCATCAAGCAGTACGGGATTGAAGAAAAGAATATTTTCTTACAATCAGGCGCTCGAGGAAACGACAATAATACGAGAGTAAAAGATTATATTGCAAATATTGAGGCTCTGAAAAGAGCAATGCAGGATGTTAACGAAGAAGCAAAAAATCTTGAGTTAAAAGAAAAACTGGATAAATCGATGAGTGGAGCCAAGTCAAGCTCCATGAAGATCAAGGATCTCTCATGGTCTTTACAGGAACTCCTCGACAAAGCAAGCGAAATTGATACGCTTTCTGAAAAAGGAATCGAATTCGGTGTTACAACAAAAGACATCAACCGAGCAAAAGAACTCAAGAAAGAGCTTGAATCCATTAACTCGAATATTTCCGTCGATATAAGTCAAAACTATCGACCAGTTACAAATGAGAAATTAAAAACCAAGAAAGATACACTCGAATATGACCTGATTGTAAGAGCCCCAGATGGCACAATCATAGAATCAAAACAAGATATTCTGGATAAACTAAAAGAACAGAATGTCTCCATCTCCAGACTTCCGGTAGAGTATGAAGTTACTGGAAAAGAAAAGATCGACGAAGCTAATATTTCCCTTGAACGATATCTTACTCTTGCAAAGGAAATTTCCATGGAGGGTAAGGGGCAAACGCTGAATTTTGAAGTCAATCCAGATCAACTTACAGTAGCAAGTGAGCATTTGAAAGCAATCCTTGCTAATGTAAAAGGGGTTGCAGTTGAAATCGATAAAGTAACCGAAAAAACCAAAGATGGTGAAATCGAGGCGAAGGGAAAGATTAGCATCAATCTTCCCGATGGAACGGTTCTACGAAATGGACCTTTAATAAAGCAAATCGTTGGTATTCAGGGACTTCAGCCTGTAGATACCCCTGTAAATGTCACTGTTGAAGGCAAAGATGGTTTAACAGATTTACGAAAGATGTTAGAGAACACCGCCTCTGCAATTGAGGAGGTTTCCGGAACAGAAGCACAACTGCAATTCTCTGTAACCGGTGACGATATTTCAGAAGCAAAGATCAAAGAACTTGAAGAGCTAAAAAAGAATCCACTCATAAAGGTTGAAACTAAAACAACTCCACTTGAATCAGGGGAGGTTACAACAACCTATACTGTAATATCATCTAATCCAGAAGAAGTTCGAAAGCTGAAAGATATTCAAAACCTGGATGGCAAAGACATTAAGATGAAAGCAGAGCTTTCCACTAAAGAGGCAGATGATTCTCTCAAATCATTATTAAATACAATCTCCGGTTATACCCAGCAGATCGGGTCCCAGATTACAACTTTCATGGCAAACCAGACAGCCATGCTCGAAAACCAACTACAGGATTTTCAAGGAAAGTATAACCTGTTTTCCTCACTGATGAGTAATCATTACGACAATCTTTACGAGGACAGGGAAGAGTATTATGATAAAGCCATAGAAATGGCGAATTCAAAATATGATGAAGAAGCGGCCGCATTCGAAGAGTTACAGCAAAAGAAAATTGATGCAGAGCGCGCAGCTCTGAACGAAAGAATTATCATACTCGATGAGGAACTTGCAGCCAAGAAAGAAGCTCTCGAAGCTGAATTCGATCAGAGAATTGAGGCAAGTGAGCAAGAACGCGAGCAGAGGCTTTCAGAGAATGATGAGAAAACAGAAGACCAGTTAGCTCAAAAACAAAATGAACTGGATATAGATAACTATTATTCAAACGAAAAAGAATGGCTCAACGAAGAGCGCGAAAGGGCTATTGCCGATCTGATATCAGGATATACGGATCAGAAAGAACAGGAAACGCAAATTTCAAATGAGAACATACAGACAATAGAAGAGGAGAATTCCAACAAGCTAACCGGCCTTGAAGAAGAAAAAAACAATCGGATTGCAGAACTCGAAGCCCAGAAAGAAAAAGAACTCCAGAAAATACAGAAGGAAAGGGAAGAGAGAGAAAAAGCCGCTGCGAAGCTTTCAGCAATGATCCAGTACGGTATGTCATTGAATATTCACAAGCAGCAACAACAACAGGCTATTGCAACAGTAGGCATAAATCTTGCGACAGGAATTATGACAGCCTGGTCTCAAGCAATGATGTTCATGCCACTTACGCCAATAATTGGCGCTCTTATGACCGGGCTCCTTACAGGAGTGGCAGCATCATCTCTCTCAATGATAGCATCCCAACCCCCTCCCCTGCCCCCAGCTGAATTATTCATGCGAGAAGGTGGTTTTGTTTATGGTCAATCTCATGAACAGGGAGGAGTAAAAGCGGAACTCGAAGGTGGCGAATATGTCATGCCCGTATCCAGAACACGTGACTATCTCCCCGAACTCGAAGCTATGCGTCGCGGACAATATGGAGGACAATCTGTAACAGTTGTATTTGAGCAGGGAGCAGTTCTGATTTCAGGCATCCAGGATCATGATGAACTTTTTGATCAATTCGCGAGAGAATCTGCATACCGCATTAAGGGGAGGCTTGCATCCCGATGATTCAGTCCTTTATAGATGCCAGAGGAGAAACATTTCCTCTGCCCAATAAATTTAAACCGAAATTCGGTAAAATCGATTTCTCCAGGAAATTTGGAAAAAGAACTGCTGCTCATGGTTCCTATGTCACAGGCGAAGGCACTGCAAAAGGTAGAAAACTGACAATAGAGACGGATATTGTAAAAGATAATGATATAGACTTTCTCCGTGAAATGGAACGCATGGTTTCGTTCTTCCTGAGAGCGCAAAGTCCAATATATTACCAGGACGAAGAAAACAATCGTCGATGGCAGGTTGAATTTGTTGGATACGATCCCAATATGAAAAACACCCGGCTCTTGCGTCATAGTGAGTTGAGTGTTGACATCATGCTCCTGACTCCATTCCCGGAGGCAATCAATGAAAAAACATTTAATGTTAGTATTGTTTCCGATGGTGACTCTGTTATAATAACAAATCCTGGATCTGTAATTTCATACGCTATCGTTGAACTTATTGCCCTGGATAATGTTCTTGGATTCCGACTGGATAACTTAACGAATTCAACCCACAGTGTAATTGCTGACACCCAATTCTCTATAGGCTCCCGATTCGTCCTCGATGCAGTAGAGGCAAAAGTAAAACTCAATGATGTTTCCCGTGATTTTTCAAAAACTGATGGTGGATTTATCTTATTAGATCCCGGCGACAATGAGCTTCTTTACGAAAGTGACTATGGTCAAGTGCAGATGCTTGTTCACTGGAGGCCTGTATATGCGTTTTAGAACGACCGCTTTCCGTGGCAGAATGATGGGCCAGAGAGCAACAAGGTATGGAATTCTAAAAGAGGTTTCAGTATTCTCCCCTCCTGTTTCCTGGGAACTGGATACCAGGCTTTATACAATGCTTGGAATGGGAACTTTTGGTTCACGTAATTATTCAGAATCGTATTCATTCTATTCGCCAAAACAAGTGGCATCAACACCCACTCTGTCATCGGGAACTGTGATAGCTGGTTTTTACACTTTGAGAGGTGTTCCACTTGGTGTTATAAACTCCGGAGGCCAACGAAGTAATTTCATCTCGCTTTCTTATAAAATTAAAAGGGGCAACTGTTACACGGCAAAGCTGTTACTGACAGGTGCGCCAGATTTCCCTTTTGCAGATAAGATGATTGTTTATGTGAAAAACGGATTCGGTCAACAGGTCTTTGCTGGAGAGACAGAAGTTGTTCCGGATACGGGGGGCCTGGAAGAAGAGTGGGAAATTGAACTATCCGGACTATATACGCAATTAAAAAACACTCCGGCACCTGATTTGATTCCAGGTGGTGTTGATTATGGCGATGCGGTCCGCACGATGATGTTAAGCGTCGGAACGGAACCATATACAACCATCCGTTTTAATGAATCGAAATGTAATATAAATACAGGACGCTATCTACCGCTGGATATTGAACCAGGGAAAAAAGCCCTGTCCGAAATTCTTGATACAATGGCGGCTGCATGCAAACACAGATGGGGTGTTGATGGAGTTGGTGATTTCTTTTTTCTTCCACTTGCCAATCCCGATACAGATCCAGTAAAACGAGTGCTCCATGTAGGCTATGAAGTAAATGACTTCAAACCCAAACGACTTTCAGATAAAATCGTGAATGATGTTACTATAAGGGTGCAACCACAACGAGGCTCCGGTTCTTCAGGCTGGCTTCCAATTAGTTTTGCAGTTAATGACACATCAGTACAGAATTACGGGGCACGTCATAAATTCTTTAATGCACCTGGCTACTTTCCATCTGAGTTTTGTGACATTCTCGCCCCTCAGCTGCTTATACCTGAGCCACCTGTATCCGGTAATGCTAAAAATATCCCAATCCGAAAAGCTGATGATATTCTGACTTATGGAATACACCAGATTGTCTCTGCTTATGGAGTTTATGAAAGAAACGTTGATCTATGCGAAGATCTAAATAACTGGAGCATTCAATCATCAGGAGACCTTTCTATTGCACTTGATAGCACGGTTGCCATGGAAGGGTTATCATCAGTAAAAGCTTCATTTTCTGTCGCAACAGGTGATACTATTCTACTTATGTCAGACTTCCGAGGAAATCTGAAAAATCTTAGAATCCATATTCGGTCATCAGTTGTTGGCGAAGTAATAAAAATCGGTACAGGAGAATATGATTGGGATACGATAGAGCAAACCCCAAAATTTGGAGTTCCGAACACATGGATGTGGATTGATATAGATATATCAACTTTGCGACGAATTCAATACATTGGGTTCACTGTTCTTAACGATTTCGCCTCACCTGCACAGATTAACATCGACAAAATCATCTATACATATGAGGGTGTAAAAACGTGGGACCTGGAGAATTTTGAAGAAACCTATAAGTTGAATGCAAATGAATTCTCTGTTGATGTCCAATTTGGCGAAAACGAAGATATGATTGAAGATATGATATCTGGTGCTTATAATCTTGCGAAAACTGCAGTTGATGTCGGGGAGGTTCGCTGATGGTTTGGCCTAACAATGAATTGCCAGAGAAGCTTTCCAGTCACCGAGTAAACCCCTGGACCCGGGAAGAAAATCCTTATGAAATAACTGGTGAACTTCACAAAGTCGATTGGATAGAAGAAATCAATATCTATGGTATCAAGCTTCATCATGAACCAAAAGAATACGATATCCCCGACAATTACTTCAAGGTTTATAAATACGATCCAAACTCCAGCTATCCGGAAGATGATTATCGAGGATATACAATCCCATTAACAATGATAGCCTCACCCGGAGACACGGTGTTACCAGATCAATTCCTTGTTTCATGGGCCCCAAAAGAGGGCAAAGAGATCTATTCACGAGGTGGGGGTTATGTAAAATTCAATGCGCAGGATAAACAAAAGATCATGCGCTTCGATTACTATGGGCTTGGCACAATCATGCGTCCGGACTACCTGATGTATGCTCCCAATGCATTACTTAAGCGAATAGCTAAATTCACTGACACGCTGGAACTCTCTCCTTCTAATATTGAAGAAGATGATGCAACAGAACAGATTAAGTTACTCTGGAGAACATTTTTTCAACTGGGCCTTACTGTAAGTTCAGGAGGAATAAATGTAACAGGTGATTCAATTGTTGATGGAGCATTATCAGTTTTAAGTGCAGCTATATCAAATCTTTTGACTGCTGCAAATGTTCGAGTATCTGGAGCACCATCTCAGGACACGGATGTTCTTCGCCTCATCGATGCTTACACAAGAACACAACTTAATACGTCGGGGGCAGGGGGACAAGTTCACTGGAATAACATTACAAATAAGCCGACTCCTCCGCAAATTCATAGCATGACTATCTATACAGCAGGGACCTGGCGGCTTCCAATCAACTCGGCCTTGTTACATATCGATACCGGCTCAACGGATCCTCAGGTCAAATTCGTCGTTGGATGGGATTTCGACGGGAACAATCAAGTAGTGGCGATTCAAAATCCTACGGGCACTGTTGGAACAGCCTATTATGTTACTTTTTATTAATGATATTGATTTAGAGACGGTTTATACAAATGCTTAAAACACTACTGTCTACATTAACAGATATAATATTTAATCCTTTTGATGGAGGCTCGTGGGGTTTTGAGTGGGCTAATGGAGACATCTATACCATAGGGAATTTACCTATCGGGAATGCTGGCATTTCACTTGCGTATCAACCCTGGCTCCCAGGAACAGAAGCAGAAACTGTAAGAATTTGGTATAAGAATCCTGATGGAACGAAAGGTAACCAGCTTGTTGAGAGATTTGATGGGGCTCCGCTCCAAGGTCAATACAGAGTCGATTATCAAAAAACGGATGATGATATCGGAACTGGTTATGTCTGGATGAATGAGAGTGATAGCGGACTGGATGTAATTGTCGATGTTAAACACAAGGGAGCCATTGCCGGTATTGATGTCATCGATAAGATGATCGAGAAAAAGAATACTCAAATGATTTCTGATGAAGTTTCCAATCAGCTACAACTGGGTGGTTGGGACTCGCTTCCTCTCGGAATAGAAATAACCTGGATAAGCTGGGATATGCCGACCAGTAACTTCATGATAGCTGATCGAAGTTCATTAAGCCGAGTTACTCACAACACTCTCTTCGAATTCGTAACAAATCCAAAACCAATTACTATAGATATCGCCACATCTACTCTGACTCAAGTTGGCAATAATGCATATAGAAACAACCACAGAGTCAGACTCGAAACTGACGGGTCATTCCCACCTGAATTAAATTCAACAACGGATTACTGGATAATTAATCAGTCAGGCGATAATTTCCAGCTTTCTACAACTAAAGGTGGTGCGGCTATTTCCTTATCCGGATCTCAAAGTGGGTTACATACAATTAGATCATTTCAGGTTTATGGACCAGGTGACGGGTCTACGACCTTTGAATTACCCGATACTCTAGGTGTAATAATGAGGAATGCAGGAGTTACATCGGTTGCGGGATTGGTTGATTACTATGGTAACCCTTATAACGGAGGCGAACCCGGCGAGTATTCTGGCGATCAAAATAGAAAACATAATCACGGTGGAGGCAACCACCTGCATTCAATTAATAACGGTGGTCAATTAAACTCCAGTGTAGCTGATGGTGGTGTCGCGGGTGCAGTTTACAAAGTATCAACTCTCAACCATACAAACTATTCAGGGACTATTATCTCCTACGATGGCGGAAACGAATCAAAACCAGTAACAGCAGTAAGGATTCCAATAATTAAGGTAGTTTAACATGGGTCTTATCAATGCATATCTAATCGATGACAATGGATTTTACATGGGACTTTCCTTCCTGCAGACAAATAGCAAAGGAGACCCTTACACCAAACGCAATCATTTGTTAGAGTCTCCGCCGTCAGCTCCGGAAGGATTAACTCAAAAATATGAAAATGGAGCATGGGTACTTGTTGATGATCCCAGAAAGAAACCATGGTATTCAATCGCAACAGGTGAAGTATTCAACGCGACTGATCCAGCCTGGGACCCCGGCAATGCTTATATTGATTTCATTTACAGCAAAACATTCTACAAGAAGTCCGACAAATCAGAATTAAAAATCTTTGATCCCAACTGGACTGTAGATCCGGCTTATACCGACATTCCTCCACATGATCAATATGCAAACTGGCAAGTTGACATTGATATAGTTACGGGTGAAGTCATCGCCGAATACTGGAAGGTCCCGCGCAATGTTCTCGAGGAGAGAGCTATAGGTGGATTGCTTGCTGAATTCTCAGTGAGAATGGCCGCAGTGAA
This sequence comes from Leptospirales bacterium, assembly GCA_050295715.1. Taxonomy (GTDB): domain Bacteria; phylum Spirochaetota; class Leptospiria; order Leptospirales; family Leptonemataceae; genus JBNKQE01. The sequence goes on along the minus strand of JBNKQE010000004.1, from coordinate 18,483 downwards.
ATCCGGTTATAGTCAAGAAGATATTGATTCATGGGAAAAGCAAGAACGTGAAGCTCGAGAATATATTGCTGATCCCACCAATGCAATAACTCCGCTCATAAATGGTATCGCTCTTGCAAGAGGAATACCACTCGCCGACTTTGCTGCCCTTGTGATTCAAAAAGCGGATGCTTATTCAGAATTAGTAGGCCCATTACTCGGACGGAAAAAAGTCCTGCTGGATGAAATTTCTTTATTAAGTGATTCGGAACTAGAAAACTACAATGCAGAAGTGAGGTTTAATGACCTGCCATGATTTCTGAATTTCGCGAATCACTCCACGATCCGGTATTTATTGCGTTCATTGCAAGCGTGATGGTATTCCTTCTTACCCTGTCAATTGTTGCTGTTCTTGCGATTCGTGTTGTCAGTCGTTATTATAACATACGACATATTGGTAAAGACGGGGTAGATCTGGAGCGCAGAAAAGATGTAGTAAGTTTCGTAATGGACCATCAGTCCCAGAAATATACAGATCGCGTAGAGTATACCGTCCGCCGATTCAGATATCATGAATTCATGACGGTGCTCCAGATCTGGAAAGACGAGTATTTGCATAGGTTCTCTATACCAGGTGATCCTGCATTGGAAATGCTTATTCGTGATAGTATACGTATTTATGTAAGTGAACATCAAAGATCAGTTCAACAATTATTTGAAGGTATTTCAGATGATGCCGTGGCAGAAATACCTCTTTCATCTGCATTTGATGCTGTAAAATGGGCTGGTAAAACACAGGAACGAATTCGCGACCGGCTTCATTCTGATTTACCCGATCAATGGGCAGACCTTTTTTACAGATGGCTGATTCCCGGACATTCTGTTGCAATCATGATGGCAGAAACCCTGTTTAATGACAGAGACGATCTCGTCAGTCAGGCCAGCAAGTTAAGTCTATATTTACACAATCGAAAGTGGCTTATTGTGAACGATCTGATTCGCATTGAACGCCAACCAAGAATTCTTAACGGTGAAGCTCACGGCATCGTTTATAAAAATCTCACAGTAAAAGGTATTAAGCATGAATGACAACCTGTATGATAAAATAAAGTCATATCGACGAGTTAAATCAGTCTTAAAGAAAAAAGGTTATAACTTCTTTGAAGGCGAACTTAATATTAATCTGATTGGTGTCCGTTCAAAAGAAATTAAAGCAGGTCAATTTGATGACTTCCTGTGCCTTGCCTACGAAGAGGGCGGACAGAAAATTCTAAAGCGAATCCCGGCAACTACTGATCCCGGAGTATATTATCTTGAACACCCCATGAATGTAAAAGGAACGGCCATTCTTGTTCCAGGCCAATACTCAGGTGTTTTTGAAATTGGAACTTACAAAGGTCAACCAGCTTTCAAGCAGGTTGGACCGTTCAAAGTTTATCGAGATAACAACAAAGATGAGATTCTCGATATGATTCCTGGATCAATTATGAGCGGTTACCAAGGAATTCACGCTCATGGTAAAAGAGGGTATCTTGCTACAAGTATCGGTCGTTGGTCTGCAGCCTGTCAGGTTCCCGAGTTTGATGAGGACTTGATGGAGTTTATTGAAACAGGTAAGCGAGGAGCGAGGTATTATGGCAAGCGAGTCTCATACACTCTGCTTGAAGAACATGATTTTGATTAGTTGAATTTATTTTTATTGGAGGAGATTATGAGAAAGATTTTTTCGGCTGTAATCATTATTGCAGCATTTTTCAGTATCGCTTTCGTATCAGGAGGCCTGGCAGCAGAAACGCTTACCAATGATGTTTCTGAGACAGCCATTCAATCTGCTGTAGATGGCTACCTTGACAACACGACAGTAAAAGGTATTCCGTTAAGCACAATATTCTATTCGATGGTTGTGCCTTTATATATGGCTGGTGCTTCAGTTGTGGCTGCAGTCACACGGACACCAAACCCGGATTCGCTTCGAGGAAAGCTCTATAAACTTTTTATCGAATACCCGGCAGTTAATATTGGAAGCGCAAAAGAATACGGTCGAGACTCTACTGCCGATATTGTAAATGCGGTCAGACAAGAAGTTGGTCGTCAAATTCCAGACATAGTTAAAACAGGTGTTGCTACAGGACTTGAACTTGCCATGGAATCACAATCCGGATCTAACCGCAAAACGAAATAAACCTCAAACTATCGATATTCATTCAGAGTGGAAGTAAAACCTTCCACTCTGGATTACTTCCGATAATATACATTATGTCAAAAATGTATTATGTCGCATTTGAGATTTTTTCAAGAGAAAAGGTTAATATCATCACCAAAAGGGTTTACGCTAATATCTTCTAATAGATTTAGTTTATGTATATAAAGAATTCCATCCAGCGATGTATAGAACCTGCTTCTTCCAAAAAGTTCACCAACCTGATATAATATTTCTTCTGCTCCGGATGGCATGATAATAATCATTATATTCTGACCAGAACCGAAAACTGAACACTTCTTGAAATCTTTTAATGAAGTGACATTCATTTGCATCCATATTATGGTCATACAAAAGTTCAGCATCAACTACATTTTTACATTGTATTCGTCCTGAATCCGATCAAGGATCAACTGGATTTACTAGTATTGCTTTAGAATCCTTCAATTTAACAACTCGAGTTCCATAAACTGCGATATATACAGTTACGCTATCGTCGTTGTAGGCAATTCTTCCGGTTACTGTTGAAGGATAATCGTTTGGCCTATGAACGAAATGGACTCTGCTTTCTTCTGTATCAGGTTTGTATTTCGTTCTTCAGGCATTTGTTGGTTGAAAAAGAATTTATGGAGCTTGCTTGAATGATTTGATGGTATTCAAGGTTAGTTGCCTGACTATGCCTGTAATCCAAAAGCAATCAATATGCGTCATTAAAATGCACAACCGTGGTTATTGGCAACTTGCATTGCGTCTAATCTTGAATACTTTTATGAGGAGATGTATTTTATGTTTAGTAAAAAAATATTCAAGATAATTATTGCAACAATCTTTTTCTTGTCTATAACGGGATGCATAAATGGAGATAAAATTCAGAAAACAATATTGGTTCTTGATGATGCAATTCACGCTCTTGATCAAAATTCTAATGAATGGCAATCAGTTCTAGAGGATGCTCAGTCAAAGTTAACAGAGGATTTTCAAAGTAGTGTTAAAAATGAAATTAACAATTTATTGATTAGAGGTATTGCAGTTGCCTCGGGGGAAATGCGGTGCGATACTGACTTTATCGGGAACAGGATTCGCTACTCATTAGTAAGAATAAAGTCAAGTCTTACAGGAGATGAACTACCTCTTTTGCCGCCTAATCTATGCAATGTGATTCCACTTGCAATTGAGAAAGAACTGGTCCCGAGGAGACTAAACAAGGTGGAATTCTATGGATATGACTTGGATTCGGATGATTTGACAATTCATTTGCAGAATGGGGGTAATTTACTGGATATAACAAATTATCTGTCCAGACCAACACATTATCATATGACGCTTAACTTGGGTGGGAATGGCGTCATATTGTCTAGCAATAGCAGTCAATTTATTATAAAATGGGGTAATGAAGTTGTATCGACAATTTCTATCATTCAGCCTTCAACTCCTGTATGCAAGGTAAAAGATATCCAACTTGATCCAGGTGAAATTAATTATATTCCACCACATAAAAGTGGAGGCGACAAGGATTTTGACGGAAATGGGCCGAATGTTACCGGGAGCGTGAGTTTAATGATCGGTCGTAATAAAATTACTGCATATATATATATAGAAGCTAGAGAAACTGAGGATAATTGGACCACGGCAAGCGGAAGTATGGATAAAACTATTTATACGGCACCTGATGGGTGGAAGATTGACCATCTTGAAAATTCTGCCTATGATTCCGTTAGCTATGTTGATTTCAACCATGAAGACGATATATTTCTGCGGGGTTTTGATGGGCCTGTTAATAGATTTATATTTACCGGCGATACTGACGGTGATGAGTCGGGAACCCGAACTAAGATTCAGGTGAAATTCAATGAATTGCGAATAAGGTTAAAGCAATCTGGCAACTGTGTAACGAGGCATTCTTTGGTGGAGGCCAATAAAGTAATACCTTTAAGCGCAGAAATTCTTAGAAAAATTCGGCAAGTGGCACCTGTAAGGAGATTGCCCGATCGGGATCCATGATGAAATAGTATTTATGATTGTAGGTTGCAAGGCGTTTCTCGTTTTTAAACCGCTTAGCTTGAGGTTGAAACATATTAAGCGTGAGCGCTTTGCGGCAGTTGAAAAGAGTCTATTTTTTTATTCTAGGTAATGGACTTTTATTTTATGGTATACTATGCAATCAGCCAATACCTGGAGTGTTGTCGAATGATAGCTCCTTCCGATAACGTTGATTGTGTCAAATTACTCACATTGTAGTGAAAGTAATCTTCAGTTCAGCACAATAGCTTGGCAGCCTGGCCGAACTATAACAAATTCATTTCACGCACGCAGTGTGCGCGATCCCAAAGACCCAAATTGCAACCCCTCCAGATTATGGTATCAACTGCGGTAACAGGGTCGCCAGATTCTGTTGAAAGCTTTTTGCATAATTCGAATGGTGTTTCTCCGGTTTCTTCCGATACTCTGATTAACCATCGATCTGGTTTTACAACATCCGCCCCCAGATTTTTAGCCAAATGATATTTTGTAATTTTTCCGATCCACGGAAGATTTTCACAAAATTGAAGGATATCTTCAGTTTTCAGAAATTCTTGGAATAATCGCTCCTGATTTTCCCAAGCATCTTGAATCGCCTTTGACTTCCCTGGATGTCCAAAGACCGATCTTACCGGGATATCATTTATAATTGCTGCCTTCACTTTGTTCCAAATTTTTCGTGCGATTTGCTCTTTCATCCCAGAATTTATAACCACCCAGGCGTATTCAGAAAATAGTTCAACTGCCTTCTCTGGCATTTTTATATTACATGCCCATTCGTATTCTTCACTGTATCCAGAACGAATAACTAAATATTTTAATTCTAAATAATCTGTTATATTCATACCGTGGCTCCTCTTTAGTAATATCGGCCTTATCCGCTCTCTCGTCGCCAGACGTACTGGCTGGCTCTTTCGTATTCAAAAACCAATGCTCTAAAAATATTCTGAAACCCTTCTTCGTGGTCAGAATGCCCACGCTGAAAAAGTTCTACTACATGAGAAAGCTCGTGCATAACGGTAACGTAAGAATCATGGCGTTCGAAAACTTTCGAGTGATATTCGATGCAAACAATCACTACCCCTTTTTTATGACCTGAATTATGGAAAAGATTTTGAACGATAACTTGAGCGACTTTCTTTTTCATGTAATTATTTCTGAACATTGAAATGTATTTCATGGAATCGAAGTCTTTATAAATGCTTAATGTAATTTCCATACATTTATTAATGATATCAAAATCGATTCCTTTGGTTGACGCCATCGGCATCCTGCCTTCGCGTGCATTGTATCCGCAAACTAAACATAACTGTCGATTTCCATTTTCGATCATCACTATCGTTCCTTTCCTTAATCGTCGTTCGGCCTACCCACTCCTCCCAATCGCCCAGAACGAGCAGTCTTGTTCAGTCGCCGACTTCCTGTCGGCTCATATTATACATATCATCAATATCTTTTTGCGATTCCAATTTATTTCGAATTTCAATAAACGGTTTCATTCTCAAATCTCCCCGCAAATATAACGGATGCCTTGGTAATTGATCTTTCGTTAGTGCAATATAATACGATTTGCTTCCTGTGATCCTCAGTAACTCTTTGTAAATTCTGGCATTCGCCCCCCATGCATAAACTACAGCATCAACCATATCCACCATTTCGGAAACATGTTTCAAATTTTCGGGGCCAATTGGGTCAGAAACCGTTTTTAACGCTTTTGGATCGGTGCTCCTGAATGCATATAAATTCCCGACATAAAGGCCACCATATCCCCATGATTTTGCAAAATTAATACAACGTCTAATAGTGGGGTCATCCTCATTGGAATCGGCAGTGCTGGGATTGAGCATGAGAAACATTACAGAAGGTTTTTGAGAGTCCCAAATTCTCCATAGTTTATATCTATATAAACAGTCATCGCTGATGACTGCTCCACGCCTGTCTGTTGCTGGAAGATTTTCAAAAAGTGATTCCATAAATCAAGCCTTGATTTTCTGCAAATACGAAACCATCTCACGATTTATATCAGCCATTGATCGCATTAACTGACGTTCTTCATCCCTCGATTCTTCGATCTTCTCAAGCAATGACATAAGTCTATCAGCTAGTATTTCATACTTGTCATGAGCGAGAGTTATATTGTCAATAGTTGAAGACCTTGTTTCTTTAGGCTTCCCGGATATTTCTTTCCCCTTCCCTTTTAGCATCCAGTCCGGATTTAATCCATAAATACTGATGAATTCATTTAATACATTATCAAGGCTCTGATTCCCGGCAGAAAGATTGCGGAGAATTGTATATGAAATACCCGTATCATTCTCAATAGCGCGAAGACGATGACGATCTGATAATTCTTTATAGAAATGATCTTTGATAAATGATATTACTCGTTTTGATTCTGGATTTCTCATACCCTGCCCTATTTGCAATTTATGCAATATTCAATGCGTAATCAAGCAGAAATTAGGCAAATGTCAACCAAAAGAGACATAAAACCAAATATTTTAGGATAATAATGCTTAATTATGCAATATTTATACATATAATAAGCATTATTTGCTTGACTAATGCATGATTTAAGCGTTACATTGATTGCATGCAATCAGTCCGCAAAGAAATTGAAGAAGCTCGTATCCTCATATTGAAAGAATGTTTCACTGCCTTTGGTTTAATCGAAGTAATAAATGCTAACAACTATCGGGACAAGGCCCGTTCTTTGATTAATTCTTTGAACGATTCTTTTATTGCAAACGATGGCACAATTGATCTTCAACTAAAACGATATACTAAAGATTTTCAATCAGAGCTCAGATCAATAATCATGGAGGATTGTAATTAATGGGTTTCCAGGCCAGAAAACTAATCTCTGAAAACAGAAAAATACAATATTCGCAAATTGATCGAATCCGATCTTACTGCGTACGCAGTATTGATATTTCCAGATTGGCAGAAAAAAACCTGAATGATGTTCATCCATTAAAAGCTGCAACACTCCGTGGAAAAATTCATGGTTTGGAACTGGTCAAATATCTTATTGAAGACATGCAATCTACTGAAAAACTAAAACAACAGGCTAGCCTGATGAATAAGAAATAAAGATACTATTTATCCAATATGAACCAATTCATTATCATATTTGAATGCGAGAATGATCTTCATACAGATGATCTATATAACCTTTTGCTGGATGACCAGGATTTCAAAGATTGCTACCTGGGGAAGGAACTCCCCTACCAGACTGTAATCAAAGAAACAAATGATGAACCAGAAAAGTTATACAGGCTTATTCAAGAAGTTGCCGCCGAAAATGGTTTTACAATGATGAAATTAATCATCGTCGAAGCCAAAAGTATTCATCAGTTTTCAAACATTGAATGCATCAAAGAAAAATATCAGGATGCAAATCGGATCTGATATCCATGTTGTCGCATTGTCTGTAAAACACCAAGCAATCCGGGATCAATATTTTCCGGGAAAACTAGACTGCTTTCATCAAGTGCCTTACTCCTGAGATTCTGAACGGTTTTTTGTCCAAGGATACCTGAAATAGTCTGCCAGAAATCTTTATTAATATTATTGTACTGAACTTCTTTATTTTGTCCTGGTTTCCAGGATGCCTGCTGTCCTGGAATTTGTTCGATCGTGTCCTGGGTTTTCATAGCACCGGTAGTGTTGCTGTCCTGGTTTCCAGGACTCAAGAAAGGTGATTCAGATGGGATCTCAAGTAAATATTCGCCCTTCCCTCCTCTGCCGGCATCAATCAACCATCCAGCAGCGAGCATGATTTTTAGATGCTTATGTACAGTAGTTTTGTTCAAATTGGTGCGATCAGAAATATATCGAATAGAAAATCTATTATTTGGCGAAGCCGATCCAATCGTTGCAAAGATTACAAGTGATAAGATTTTGTATTGAGCTGGATGAAACTTTTCAAAATTCTGAATGATCCAGTTTGGAAAAGGTGTCCACCCTCCCTTATCCAAAACGGCGCGTTTATTTTTGTTCACGTAGTCCTTCCCTACCCTTGCGATGAACAGGACATTATTAGACCCGCCCGGAAAAGGGTATTTCAAAAAAGTAAATTTTAAGTGTTGGGTATTAGCCAACTGGTTTGTCGCGATTAAGTAGGAGTGCGACAGCAGATTATTATGTCACATATGGTTTAAAGTCAAGAAAAATTATGTCACATATATTGAAGAGGGAGATTGCCGGGATGGCTCCTACACCATACCCGGCGGTAACCAGTTGGCCCTTAAGAAGGGCTACACTAAACGTGTACTGGTACATTAATATGCTGCCTGGAATCTGACAATCACTTTTTTATTACAATGCCTGGAACCAGGCGGTTAATGAATAACAGGTTTTTCTAGCGGATAAAATATCTTGTTTTTACAATACCCAATCGTCCAGGACGGGTTAGCTATGATGTCAAAAAACCTGGCATCCGGGACTAAAAGATTTAACTCTTCGCTTAAAGGTAAAGTTGGAAGATGTTCGGAGTCCGTAAATATCTCAGGAAGGTAATGTAATTCCACGACTTCGCCATCAGAAATACGAGCAAATGCGGGACCATCTCCATCATATTGAATGCTTGTGTTTAATTCAAAAACTGGGGCTTTCATTACTTAAAAAGAATCTCCGGATGAAAATCAGGTAAGACATTCTTGAGTTTCATCAATGTTTCAAGCGTTGGATTTGACCTTTTTTCAAGTCGCTGATATTGGGACAAAGATTTGAATTGAAGCCGTTTTGTCATTTCTCTTTGAGATAGTCCAGATTTAAGCCTCGCCTGTCTCACCATCTGGGCCATAATAATCTTAGGATCAGGATCCACTGCAATGATATTTTCAGGAAGTTTACGATAAGATTTTGGCTCAGGGAAAACAAAATCCGATTCTGCTGGCTCATCCAGGTAAAGATCGAGAACCTCTTTCATGTTTGCACTAAGTTCTTCCCGGGTATCTGCCTCGGTTCGACAACCTTTTAGCTCAATACATTCAGCTGAAAACCCGGTATCTTCCGGTGATATTTTGAAATGATATGCAAACATAATTAACTCCCCTCCCCTCTCAATCTCTTCAGCAGGGCTTTTTCTGTTCCCTTCTTGAGCTCTTTGTGCATTGGGATTGTTTCCCGTTCATTATCTTTTGACATCTGAACATGGCTACCGGATTGCCGAATCTTGATCCATCCATCTTTGAGAAACAGCTTTAACATCTCTTTTCCGCTCATCGGCATAGACCTATTATAATAGGTCGCATTGCTTAAGTCAATATAAAACCAAAAAGAAGGAAATAATTCTAAAAAACGGAAATATATTGACCGTGCGCCCTATCGGTTGAGCTTTCGGGTGTGAAAAAATTCGCAATCTACAATCAAAAAGGCGGTTCTGGCAAAACTGTCCTTACGATACTTGCTTCATCATACCTTGTTGCTGCAAAAAAGAAGGTGTTGTGCGTCGACCTTGACCCACAAGGCTCATTATCTGCATTCGTTTCTAGATTTTACGATGTTGATTTTGCTGGTGAGTCCACGTATGAAGTTATGAATGGAACAGCCTCCCCTGATGGTGCTATAACTGAAATTAATGATGAATTGTCTATAATCCACTCGTCCAGGCAACTTGTCGGAGTGGAAGGCTCTGCTTCCGTTAAATCTCTGGCAAAGTTTTTGTCAGGGATTAATGGTTATGATTATTGCTTAATTGATACCGCAGGAACATGGAATATGTTAATACAGGCTTCATTTGAAGCGGCTGATGAGATCGTTGTCCCAACTCTTCCGAACTCAGATGATTTGGAAAATGCCATCTGGAGTATGAAACAATCTGGAGATTTTGATAGGCCAGCAATGGTTGTTTTGAATAGGTGGAAAGATACAAAATTCAATAAAGAAGGTATTGAACTATACGGGCCAAGACTTGGGAAGCATCTTGCAAAAAATACGCTTCCGGAATCACCGCTAATTCCACGATATACAGATACTGGTGAAAAGCTGACAAAAGCTAAAGGAAAAGTCGAGCTTGTTGAGGCAATTGGAAAAGTTGTAAACGAGGTTTTTGATAAAAAGGCAAGGGCTACGGAGATCTGAGATGGCAAAGAGAAAAGCAGGATCATTTCGTGAAGACCTTATAGCTGATAAGAACAAAGAGATAGCAAAAGTTTCGGCATCGTATCGGAACGCCGAGAACTCTCCGTCAGATGCGAAGATAGGAATAGACCAGTCTGACCTTGAGTTTTTTCCGGGGAACCGTGAACTTACTGGAGAGTTGGATTCCAAAAAGCGAGAGCGTGTAAAAGAAGATATTCTGGTAAATGGTATTCGTGAACCACTGCAGGTGTGGCCAATTGAAGGGCATTTGTATGTTGTATCAGGAAATGAACGGCTTTCAATTGTTAGGGATATGACTGACACCCAGAGGATGGCTGCTGGAGTTAATACAATACAATGTGTAGTGAAAAAATTTGCGTCGTGGCCTGAAGCGCGATACCACTTGCAGACTGTGAATCTGGACCGGAAGTCAGGAAATACAAATCCTGTAAAAAAGCTTCTGCACACATGGCCACCGGATGAAAATCCGATGATTTATGCGGACCTCCGGGGCAACTGGAAAGAGGCCGAACGAGTAAAATCACCTGCAGGTTATTTTACTCTTGATTCATTGAAAACAAAGGACTCATTGCTCGAAGAGCAAAAAAATGCCCGGTTAGCTGTGCAGAATTTAACCGGTTGGTCAGATCAGTTTTTAAGAAATACAATAAGCAAGGCTATAAATTCCATTCGTGAAGAAGCTGTCGAGGAAGTCGATGCTGAAGCAAGAAAAGCTATCTTGGCAGCAAAGAAGTTGGTGAGTAAGATTTCACCAGCTTTGGAGAAGATTGAGAAAGAAATCGAAGATAGAAAATTAAAGGCGGCACAGCTAAAGATAGAGCTTCGAAAAGCTGAACGTGTGCTTAAAAAATACGGGGAATTGACTTAAAGTGAATTTTTATCGGATATTCAGAAATCATTGAGAATGTGATGTTCTTGTTTTTATCCAGAAATTCTCCGAGGAAGTGGGGAGGGATGCCGAGCTTTTCTGTGAGATGCTCCCTATCCCTATCCCTGTCACGGAGCTTCGTGTCTCCGGTCTGACCAACAAGCCAACCGATCAGTTTTTCCAGAGTCTCGCGTGGGGTCATGGGAATGTGGTATCCCGCTAATCTGCCTTGATGGGAGGATAAACTACGATCATGATTTCATTATTGTGAATGGCCTGAATCCGACCCTCCCATTGAATCGAATCACCTTTCTTGAATTTTTTAAAATCAAAATTGTCAGTAACGTAATCGAGATAGATTGTATACTCTTTGTAGTTTGTATAGACTATAGTATGAGTGGTGAAATTCTCAATTTTATCAAGAGCAGGAAGCTTTGATTTGAATCGTTCGATATTATTAAAGCCATGAATTATTGTTTTTGCAGAAGTCCATTTGTTGATGATTTTCTCTTTTGCTTTCAGTTTCTGCAAGGCTTCAGATATTTCAAATTTGATCATTGGATAAATACCCTGGAATTTACCCTCATAAACTAGTTGGCCATTTTTATCGAATAGCTTCCCAGATACACGTTTACCTTTCTTGAAAAGCCCTTCAAATTTTCTGCCATCGGGAAAAATTTCAGTGGTAGGACCCTGTCGACCGTCTTTCAAGGTAGCTGAGGAAATCGCATGATATCCATCTTCGCATTTTTCCTCAATAGGGCCATCTATATAGTCGTATTGATTAATGCCTGTGCCAGTTGTTTTCCACGATCCAGTAATTGTACATTTTGTATCCTTGAAGTAAAGTGACCCGGTTTTGTATCTTCTGTTTGTATCATCCACATAAAATGAACCTGTGTACTTCCTCATTTTGGAATCAAGGTATCCTTCAGCGAGCCTATCATTTATAAACCTGCCTGCATGCGTGATAGGGTAGGATGAATGCTTGTATTCAGGATTGGCGGATACATCTTGCAATTCAAGCGTCATTTTCAGTATACCTATACCATTTCTTTTCCCGTTCTTGAATTCCCCCTCGTATATTTCAACATGTTTGGCAAACCGTCTGTGATTTTGTAATTGCATTTGATACATTCTTACATGCTTATTTTTCCCCTTGCCATTAACGCAATCTCCGGACTGGCATTCAGTGTATTCTGTAGTCCCATATAGACCATAAGCGTCGGGGGTGCCGCCAATTGGTTTTGTTCTAAGGTGGTCTTCTTGTGATTTGCAGGAGGTAAATATTAAAAAAGAAAGAAGGAATACGAAGTATTTCATGTTTGTGTTTACAAATAAGTCAATCTACTTGCAACTAAAAAAGCATCCTTATCAGGATGCCTTTTTGCTTATGATTACCGGAGCTTCATCGTAAAATAAGTAGCGATGCGAAATGCCTGCACCAGCTTCCAAGGTTAACGCATGAAACCCCTTCATCTTGATCTTTTCTCTTTCGAGTTTTGAGATAGTTGCCTGAGATATTAAACAGGCATCAGCAAGAGCTCCCTGTCCTAACCCAAGCATAAGCCTGGCATTTCTTAATCTTTTTCCTGTGTCGGGTAGGGGGGTGTCATCCATCCGCATATAATCCTCCTGAAGTAAACAGAGAGCCTTTATTATCAGGCTTCCGTGTCCTGTTTGTGTTTTGCTGTCCATAGCTATACGCCTGTATAGTTGTCGGTGGGTTTTCCGGTCAAGAAGCAAATGTAGCCAAATATGGGGATTATTCTGATGGAATTATACCGTTAATGCGGAGTTAACGATGGATTATGTCAGATAGTATGTTATGAGTATTCCAGTGAAAATCACTCGAGTAATAAGCGTAATTGTTGAGAGAAGATTGAATTTGATTTGGATTAAATATTTTTATAACCGACAAGCCGAGAATGACACATTATATGTCTCTTCAAAAAAAGCTTGAATCAGACAAGTCAGCCATTACATTGCCTGGCAGCCCATCTGCAGAAGAGAATATTAAATGACACAGTTATTAACTCGAGCAAATCAGGATTTCAGAGATACCTCATATTCTAATATTGAAGGACAGATTTCGAATTTCCCTGAGTTTCGTTATATGGGATCAAAGCGAAGATTACTCCCATGGATATATGAAGTCTTAAATGAAATAGATTTCGAATCATCTGCGGATCCATTTTCAGGCAGTGCATCAGTATCATATTTAATGAAGGCAATGGGGCGAAGAGTAGTCTCAAGTGATTATCTGAATTTTTCTACAACTATTGCGAAAGCTATTATTGAAAATAATTCAATAAATGTGGATTCAAAGACAATTAATAGCTTATTGAAAAAAAATAATACCTCAGAGCATTTTATAGAGAAAACATTTTCTGGGATATTCTACACTCATGAAGATCTGAAATTTTTAGACAATACATCAAAGAATATTAATAAACTTGAAAACCCTCATCAAAAAGCTATTGCTATGTCTGCTTTGCTTCGCTCGGCAATTAAAAAGCAGCCAAGAGGTGTTTTTACAATATCCGGTGATTTGTCTCGATACGATGACGGAAGGCGAGATTTACAATTGTCTTTTACGGAACATTTTATTGAGCAATTGGAGTATTTTAATAATGCTGTCTTTTCAAATGGGAAACGAAATTCAGCAAAACAAGAAGAAGTATTTAATGCAAGGAATAAGGGAATTGATCTTGTGTATCTGGACCCTCCTTACGTTCCTCGGTCGGATGATAACTGTTATGTGAAAAGGTATCACTTTCTGGAAGGATTATCCTGTTATTGGCAGGGCCTCGAGATTGATTACTCAACTAAAGTTAGAAAAATTCCTAAAAAGTATACTCCATTCAGTTATCGTTCTAAGTCTATCGAAGCTTTCGAGAAAATGTTTCATAGGTACAAGAATCAAAAAGTCGTACTATCTTATAGTTCAAATGGATATCCAGACCTGGATATACTTGTAGAACTGCTGTCAAGAACAAAACGAAGTGTTGAAGTATACACAAAGGATCACCGTTATCATTTTGGAACACATAATGCTGTGAAGCGCTCATCCGTTAAAGAATATCTGGTTGTTGGTCAATAACATGGAAATTCTTAAGCAACAACTTGATGATATCCTTGGGAATCTATCGAGACTGGAGTCGGATTGGAAAGATGAATTAGCCGTGTCGGTTATCTCGAAACTGAAATCAATTCAACAAAAAGGTGAATACGGGATTGATGATATTAGAGATCTTTTCGGTGAAACATCCGATGAGTTCAATGTTGGAAGAATATGCGCTCAGTTATTTCTAGGTGTTTCCAAGGACCAATTGACATCTGAACTTAATGAGTTGCTCGGTCCAGGGGGAATAGGGGTAAAGCGATTCCAAAACTCACAAGATGAATATATAAACGCGCTTACAAACCTTGGTCTTGCGGAATCCATGATTAATGCAGTTAATTATAATCCGAGTTGGAGTGATATTCTAATTGAAAGACTTCGATCAGGACGAGGTTCAGCAATACAGGGTCAGAGTAGGGGTAGAGGACTTGAAGATTTTGCAGAGGAAATAATTAAGGAAGTATTTGGTGATCAATACCAGCCTCGTTGCACATTCAAAGGATCAAATGGTGAAGCCAAGTGCGACTTTGCTATTCCTGATTGTAGTAATCCATTCATTCTTGTAGAGTCAAAAGCGTATGCTGCAACTGGTTCTAAAATGACTGATATTATTGGCGATGTGGATGCAATTATTAATTCCAAAAGACACGACACTCGATTTTTTTTAATTACTGATGGGATTACATGGAAGTCTAGATCAAACGACTTGCGGAAGCTCATTGAAAGGCAGAACAAGGGCGAAATAACAAGAATTTATTCAAAATTACTGAAAGAACAATTTCGAAATGATTTAAGGGAGCTGAAACGAGAATTCTCTCTATAAGCCTTTAATATGATGAAGAATGCTATTGAATCAGCTAGTGAAGTTTTTAAAACAAGAATGAATGATCCGTTTATAGGGACAATAATTATCACGTCAATGATATGGAATTGGAAACCAATATTTATACTGTTATTTGATAACCGTTCTGTTCTAGACCGGATTGACTTAATCGAAAAAGTATATTGGGCTGGTTTGTTTAATATTTCATATGCTAGCTTACCTCCTTTGGTCATTACATTACTTTGGTATTTTGGATATCCCCATATTTCCCGAAGGTTAGTAAAATATCATGATGAACAAAAACTTAAAACAGAAAAGATTCGCGTTGATTTAGCTAATAAAGAAAAGTATAAAACACAATTAGAAAATCTTCAGTTGATTGAGCGTAAAGAAGATTCTATCGAAAGAGAATATAAAGCAATAATACTAAAAACATTAATGAATGAATCCGATAATAAGCCAAATATTCAAATTATACATTGCAATTTTGCAGATTTAGGTGATTGGGTTGGTATAGAAGGTCAGAGAGGTATCTTGGCCGTGTCCAGCGAGAGAGAAAAAGTTTCTGCGAGTGGCGTTGTAGTGAAAAATCTAATTAATGGATTTGTAATTGTTCAGACAAGTGGATTGGTGCATAAAGAAGTATTCGCTAACTATATAAAAGAGTCTGATTTAAGCCCTCGCAATTATTTTATAACTGAGTCGCGAGGAAAAATGTTAAACGCTGAAGAGACTAAATATGCTCAAAGTGTGGGTGCATTTGTAAAATTTAATAATGATTTGTATTTTAAAATATCAATTTCATAAATCATAAATGAACATGGGATACAAAAATTTAAAATGGATGAAGACCAAAAAAAATGGGTAAATGAATAGTCTGACGACGCACCAGCGCATAATAAATATATTTCCCGCAAAGCTGCACTGTGTAAAAGGAAAGCAAAATTCCCCACTGGACACCTGTTTAGATAGCTGCGTCCTCCATTCCAGCTTCCCAAAACTCCCAGTTTCCTAGAAACAGTGTTTATTAAGAAAGTGCCCTTTTGGAAAATACGTTTCCTAAAAACGGGCCCTTTCTGGTAATCTATATATAAAGAAATACTAAATAGTAAATATAAAACTGAAGCGTGATAAAATAATACTGGCATGTTGCATTCTTGAATCATGTTGCTGACCGTTAACCCTGTAAGTCCCACTTTTTACGATCACTTCCAATCCAACCGACTTTTTTTGCTAGCCGATAAACGAATGCTGGATACTATCGATAAGGAAGGTTGCTTGCTGCTTCCATTCAGGTAACATGCAGACCGCCATAATCAATCCCCATAGTGGGACAAATGCGGCTTCGTTCAACTCTTTCTTTCTGAAGATCTGAAGCTGCAAATACTCGGACAGAAACTTAAGCAGTTATGCGTAATTGGATAGAGAGTGTTTATGTTTTCAAATATCACAGAAGAAATTTTTAATGATAGTGAATTCAAAGAGGATTCTGTTAGAGAAGTAATAATTACTCCAATTTTACAAAAGCTTGGATATTCACCAACAGGAACAAATAAAATTGTTCGTAGTAAATCTTTACGTGATCCATTTATAAAAATCGGTACGCGAAATCTATCGATTCAACTTATTCCTGATTACACTCTATACCATAACGATAAGGCCATTTTTGTATTAGATGCCAAAAGCCCAAAAGAGGATATTCTGGATTCAAAGCATATTCAGCAAGTATATAGCTATGCAATTCATCCTGAAATTAAAGCAAAAGAATTCGGATTATGTAATGGAAAAAATCTGGCAATTTTTAATGTGGATTCCAATGATCCACTTTTATATCTGAATTTTTCAGATTTTATAGAAAAATGGGAGAATATTGAAAGATTTTTTCTACCTCGATTCTTGTTGGACCCACTTTTAAGAAATTTTGCCCCGGATTTCGGTTTTAGACTAAGAAAACTTGGACTTACATCAAAAGATACTTTACATCTTCCCGGAACACGTTTGAATTTTTTTGGTAAAATTGATAATAACCTTCTTACAGCAGGCACAAACCTTACGTTTACAGATGAAGAGTTATGTGTTTCATTCGATTTCAATAAATCACTTCTGCCTAAGATATTGTCTGGACTACCTAATGAACTAAATAAACAATTTGCTCAAGCTTTATCAAGATCCCCATTTCAGGCTAGTGCTGGTCTAGCTATTGAAATTGATATTCAAGCTCATCTTGGTGAAGAAACTAGGGGCCAAAGTGAAGTATTCGTACCTATAATTATTGATAATGTTAGTAAATCCCGGTTTGTATACAAAGATTTACCCGAAGATAAAAACGATTATCCTGAGACAGTATTTCAACTTCGAAAAGCATTTAAAGTTTTAGAACAATGAATCAAACGACGCATAACATTAAGATTATCGTGCGTCCGGGGAAGCCGGGTAGATCTTGTCAGATGAAAGTCCTGATTGGGCAAAGGTGCCGCCGGTCAGTCTCAAGTGATGTTGCGTGACGGAAGGTAACGTCTGTCATGGTTTGTAACTGTCATCTTTGCCGTGATCGTCGTAATTCGGATCAGAAGATATAATCGCAATAAAGCAGCTCATTATGTATTTATTTGAATGGAATATAGAAGTGTATAAACAAAAAGGAACCATATGAAGCCAAAAATATTTCTAATAATTATTCTATCTATTGCCTTGGCATTACCATCCATTTTTGCATTAGGTTTTTTATTCATTACTGAAGACCTGTCATACCCTCATATACTATGGGCTATTTTAGCTGGACCAATAATATTTATAATTATGGTATTGTTGGGAATTTTATCAGAAATAAAAAATATTCGCCAAAGGATTAAACAAGATCATAGAGGAGTAGTCTTCCGAATGGGCTCTTTTTCTAAAATCCTAGAACCGGGTAATCATATTACGGTACCCATCTTAGATAAGACATTCATTGTTGATTTAGAAGAAAGTATTCTCGATTGGCAGAAATTGACACAAAGTGATCTTGAGAATAGAATGATAGATTTATTAGAGACTAATATTGGTCATTAATCAGGAAAGCTGCACAGACCATAATTATCGTACGATGACCGTTAACCCCGCCCATTTTTATTTTTAACGATCACCGCTCCTGCAAATGACCATTATTACTTGCTCTGTCGAATGGTTCGTGCACTGTAGAAACAATATGTCTAGATGTTATTGGTGTGGGAAAACGGTTAAAGATGATGACGTTGTTATGCTTAATGTCACTCTCGGAGTAGGGAAGTCATATTTTCGGCAGGGAAGACGTTTATTTCATGGTGCTTGTGCTGCTAAAGCTAAGGCAAAATGTAGGCGTGATGCAGGAATTATTTTATTAA
>JBNKQE010000003.1:0-46318 GCA_050295715.1 Leptospirales bacterium | reverse complement strand
TGATTCAATTCAGTCAGCTGTCGCAAATGCTGTAAATGAATATAAAGCCTGGCAACGCGCAGTTCTGGGAAGGAACATAAACGGATCTGAGCTATCTGAGCGCGTTAAAAAGGCAGGTGCATATCGCGTTATAACTACCGGCATAACTGATCTCTCTATCGACAAAACAAAAGTCGCTCACAATCAGAATACAACAATCAACTATGCGGGACTGGAAGAATGATTCTGATGAGCGAAACTACAATGGTGGAGCGCCTCCCGGCAATTCTAAAATCCGATCCGGATGCAGTCGCTCGTGCATCTGCGATTTCGGACGAATTAACACTTCTTCGAGCCGACCTTTCAAGGCTCAACATTGAGGAAAATATCGATTACTGGCCATCAGAAGTAATTGAGCACCTCGCGTGGGAGAAGCATGTCTCAGCCGATGCAGAAGGATGGAAACTCGCAACAACAGATCAGGCAAAGCAGGATCTAATCAGGGATGCATTATTAATTCACTCAATGAAGGGCACTCCAGCTGCAATCAAGAGAATCATTAAAATCGTTGGATTTGAAGCAGTTCTTTCTGAGTGGTTTCAGTATGCTGGCGATCCATACGAGTTTAAGATTGAGATAATATCGGATGGACTTGCTCTCGGCGATGAAGCAGTAGAAAACTTTTTAACGATTGTAAACGAATACAAAAACGTTCGATCATTTCTCCTTCTCGATCTTACAATCAAGAGCAACGGAAATCGCTATTATGGCGCCGCACTGCATAGCATAGAGACAGTAACAATCGAAGCAGGAGACGTAATTTAATGGCATACAAAACATTAATAACTGACATCGGTCATCAAAATATTACCGCCGCTGCGGCCGGTGGAACAACAGTAAACTTAACACAGTTCAAAGCCGGTGATGCAAACGGAAATCCATACGAACCAACCGGTGCAGAAACAGATCTGGTAAATGTTGTCTACAGCGCATCATTGAACTCCAGATACGTTGACTCAAGCGACAACACAATTCTGATTCTGGAACATATCATACCAGCTTCGTCCGGGCCTTACGTCATTCGCGAGGTAGGAATATATGATGACGCCGGTGCTTTGATTGCAATCGCCAATTTCCCGGATACTACAAAGCCAGACCCATCATCCGGAGCTGGGAAGGACATCAAGGTCCAGCTGAAGATCCGAACTCTAAATGTATCAAGTGTAACTCTAAGTATTGATAGCTCGGCTGTTTATGCAACAGTCGAATATGTTGATACTGTAACGAATGACCTCGACTCCCGTCTAGCGCAAGAGCCTTCAGATTGGAACTCCACGAACATATCTCCTCATGCGGCGGCAACACTTGCCAAGATTCAGGAGCTGATTGCGGCACTTGTTGATTCGTCTCCTGCCACCCTTGACACACTAAATGAACTCGCAGCAGCACTTGGTGATGACCCGGACTTTGCAACAACAGTAACCAATGCCATCGCAGCAAAGCAGAATTTAAGCGAAAAAGATCAGGCAAGTGGTTATGCCGGCTTAGATGCAAGTGCGCTAATAAGCATATCAGAATTGCCATTTATTATTGGAAAGCTGGATGATGGCACGGTTCTGTATGGGAAATGGCTAAGCGGGACAATAAACAACGGAAGTTTATATGCAAACATATCGCATGGAATAACAAACGCTTATACAAATAACAGAATCAAGGGGGCAATCGTTCACCTTATCGAAACACCACAGCTGACGGTAGTTCAAAATAGCCATTCATCATCGTCCGTGATTCCGTCATTCTCTAAACACACCGATACATCGTTTTTCATATATCGAGGCTCCACCTCTGGATCGTACCCTGTAAATGCATTGGTGCTGTTTACACAATAATATCAGGAATATAGCAATGAAATACTTAATTCAGTTAGACATTAATAATTTGATAGTTTCAAAGACGACTGCCGAAGACGATTTCCCCACTCCTGAAAACGGAGTTTTCGTAACAAAAGAAATATATTTATTAGCAAAGATTGGATTTTCAAAATATATAAATGGAAGTATTCAAAAATACGTTCCGCCGGGTTATATAACCGACCCATCGGACAGCGAAAATATTATACCAACTGCAACATTTGAACGTGATCAGGTTGTAGCTGAAGTCATTTCTCTGGATGCATACCGAAATATAGCAATTGATCTAATCACAGAAAAATTCAACACCGCATACAAATCATTCCTTCTATTATCTTGCCGATACGGGGATGAAGAACAAAAAACATGGGACCTGCAATCATTACGTGCACGCGAGTGGTTATCGTTTGTTACCCAGCCAGATCAGTCAATCTCATACGCAGTTGTCACTGAATCGTTGCGAACAAACTGCGCCTGTCTTGGCGCAATAGCGTTGAAGCGGTTTGGCGAAGCATCTGATGAAAATGTCACAACAATTGCGCAATATATCGATTCAAAGAGAATCGCGTTCGAAACAGAAGCAGGTCGTCTGCTTGGTATAATTGGAGCGGCTCGCGATTCAATCAACGCAGCTCCAATTGATGCAACAGGCAAAACAATCTACCTGGCTGATGGGGTAACAATTGACCCTGGAGCTGCATACGATCAAATCAAGATGATTGTCGATTCAATTATATTTGATCCAGATCAATAGAAACACAAGGAATACGCATAATATGATAACCGATCTTCGCACAGCTCTGCACGACCCTGCATTTGTAGTGTTTCTATCGATCTCCAGCGTCGTTGTTGTTTCGATGATCGTTGCGCTCATCTATGCGCTTGATCGTCGCTATTCTATCCGTCACCTCGGGAAAGACGGGGTAGAGCTCGAACGTCGAGATGATGTTGTGCACGAGCGGGACGAGCTGACGGACAGAGTAACATACACGGCAGACCGCATTCGCAACCACAGGTTTATGACTGTTTTGCAGGTGTGGAAGGACGAGTTTCGATTTATTTTCGAGGTTCCGGATGATAAGGCCCTCGAGCTACTCATCAAGGATTCTGTTCGAATATATATCACGGAGCATCAGCGAGCGGTCCTCAATGTCACGAACGGCGCATCTGATGATGAGGAGTTTGTTTCCGATATAAAAACAGCAAATGACGCGATTGCCTGGATATCAGAAACGCACCGAAATATTCATGACCTATTATTTGAATCTCTTCCGGATCGATGGGCAAACCTGTTTTTCAAATGGATCAGCGATGAACACTCAGTCGCAGTCATGATGGCGGATGCGATATTCTCCGGGCAAGATGAACTAATGAAACCATCATCAAAGCTATCAATTTTTTTGCATAATCGTGCGTGGCAGATATCAAATGAGCTAATCAAAATCGAGCGGCGACCTCGCATCCTCAACGGCGAAGCGCATGGAATTGTTTATAAAAATCTAACTGTAAGAGGTATAAACCATTGAGCAACTATCCCAATTATGAACCACACAGGAATGGTAGATATAAATACCGCCTGCAAAAAGATTACAGCATAAACTTGCCAAGCTTATGCGAAGGTAACGCAAATTTGGCATATATCCAACTCCGTAACTGTATATTGACTATCAAGGCTCCGTATGCATGGGATGGCCCCAGCGGCCCAGCCCCAGACACAGTAGATTTCCAGAGAGCATCTCTGGTTCATGATGCATTGTACCAACTTATAAGAGAAAGGGAACTCCCGTATCGATTCCGGAAAAAAGCTGATATACTTTTGTACAAGATTGCCCTGGAGGATTATATGCCTCACTGGTACGCTATAGCTAGCTATATCTCGGTTCGTCTTTTTGGATGGAGACATACAATGAGGCGAAAATGGAGAGGATAAATCATATTTTTTTACTGATATTCACTGGAGCGTGGCTTCGCTGGCTCTGGACTGACGACAAGACAGGAAAGCACTCCGACACAACACTCAGGATGAATCTGTTATTCTTCGCCTTGTTTTCAATAGTAATTAGCGGAGTAATTCGCCTTCTCACAAGCAATGAAAGCATATCTACCTGGATGCCGCTTGCTCTTGATTTTCTCAACTATCTCGGCCCAATTGCTGGAGGAGGAGCGATAGCATTTGGATACAAGAGATGGTCAGAAATGCGAAACAGCACACAGAGAGGGGATGATTTCTATCCCGGAGGTAATCCATGACGAAATTATCCAATCAGCAAGCAATCATCCGAGCCAGCCAGGCAGCTGGGCAACATGTTTTTTCCGCTGCAGTTAAGCGATGGAAGCCCTGGCTGATCGGTGCCGGTCTGTTTCTCGTAATAATTTTATTAGCCACCGTATTCAGCCAGTTTCGCAGTTGCTCTAAAATTCCTGAATCCGAACAGGCTCCCGGCAAAACAATTACATACGAGGAGGACATATCCTATGAGACATGCCAGTTCAATTCCACAATTGCAGATCCGGAGGCGAGGCACGATTGTTGCACAAACACTCCTCGTCTTTGCTCTGATAATAATGAACGGATGCGCCTCCAATCTGGGAGTGGAGAAACCCCACAAGGAGACGATCGAAGCTGGTTCAGCCGTACGTTGGAATGGTTGTAGTGATTACAGCAATGACCGGGTAGAGTATCAAGCATGTCTGATTGCCATGCGAAAAACATGGGAGCTACGCGAAGCGGCTCCTGTTAAGATGATTCTCATAGACGAGGAACGGGTAAATTCCGCATGGGTGACGCGAACATATAATGCCTGCCGGGCGGATTTCTGCAATCCTGTTGTCATTGATGTAGAAGATCCGACACTCATGGGAGCATTCCGATTGCGACTGGGATGGTTTGTAAGCGGTGCGGGTGCCGCCGTCGCTGCAGGAGCAGCCATAGCATCCAAATATGCAATATTTGCAGGAGTAGTATTATGAGATCGTTTGAATCGGTACGAATTACAAAGGGAGACATTGCGCAAGCGGCAAAAACTCTGGGAGTAGATGAGGCAGCTATCCATGCAGTCATTGATGTGGAATCTGCCGGATCCGGTTTCTGGCAGGTTGATGGGTATGCTGACATCGTTCCATTGATTAATTATGAACAACAGTGGTTTCGCAGACTGACAAATGGAGCGTATGACAACAGCCACCCGCATCTATCGGCACGGTCACTCGATCGTCAGTTCGGGAAAAATGAGTGGGGCCGTTTTACCGAAGCGGGATCGCTCGACCGCGAGGCAGCCATCAAGGCCACAAGCTGGGGCCTTTTCCAGATCATGGGGTTCAATTACAGAAAATGTAATTACGATGATGTGGAAGAATTTATTGAGGACATGAAAACGAATGAGGGAAAACAACTACAGGCATTTGTTGAATTCATTCGCTCAAAACCGATTCTACATGACGCAATGAAAAATCACGAATGGGCCATTTTCGCCTACCACTACAACGGGCCAAAATACAGGATAAATGAATATGATGCACGCCTCGAGGCCGCTTACAGGAGGCACGCAAAATGAAAATTATATCACTGATTTTTGCATTCGCATTTATCCTATTTGCACAACCTCTTACCCCGGCCAGTCAGCCGATGATTATCCGGATTGAGAGCAACTCATGCTCCACCGATCCTGATACGTCGTTTCGCGATGCATCACGGGCAACAGGAATAATGCGATCCGACCTCATTGCTCTTGCATCGATAGAATCAGAGATGATGCAAGCCAGATTTTCTAAACATTCCTTGCATTGGGAGTCGACTCGCAGTTCTTCCGGAGCTCTGGGTATCATGCAGATAAAACCGGATACCTGGGACTGGATGGATTGCACCGGTTCAATTCACAATCGCCGGGATAATGTTTTATGCGCTGCCAGATACCTCTCCCGGATCCGGAGGATGCGTTGCTCTCAAATTCCCGGTCGCAGTCAGCTACGCTGCATGGTTGCTCATTACCACGACGGACACAACAAGAGGGGAGAGTTCAGTCTCCTGGCTATAAATCATGTCCGTAAATTTATTCGAGCGGTAGCTCACCCAGTTTTCATATAATCGTCATCGGTTTATGAACGTACGAAACCCACTGAATCCGGGGCATTGCCCCGGTGTTTTTTTAAGGAGAAGACAATGCGGCGCCATCCATGTTCATCAACAGCAAGAAAGCTCATCGCCATGGCCGGTATTGAACCGGCTCTGGAATTTCTAGAAAAATGGGAGGGCATGTACGTGGCAGGATTTGCAAACCAGATCTGGTCAGGCTATGATATCGATCATGCTGGCAACAAAACGAAATTCAGGCGAACAATTACAGTCGATGCAAACGTCGCCGAGGCACTGCGAAATGAACTCAGATCAATGGGAGTCATTTAGTCTTCAATCTTTAATCGCAGTCGACTTCTCACGTAGTATTTATCTTAGCTTAGAATAACCGAGCTTCCGTTTTATAGCCACAAGCAATGTATATGCCAGATAATATATACCCAATTCAGGAACAATACTGACAATTTTAGCCCACGAAATTGATCCCGGAGAAAAAAAACTAATATCCGAAAACAAAAAGCCAAACAAATATTCTTTGGGATTCAAAACTGTACTGGCAATCCCCACAGCACTGGATGTCTGATATTCAACGAGAACCATATTTATAAGAAAAAACATGATAAATAAACATGCTGGTTTTAGAATATAATTCCGTCCACCGTCTATCCAGTACAGACTTCTCATTATTATGTTCTTCCTTGACTCAAGGAATCGGAAATATTTTTCAATTTCTATATAATGTTTACTTAGAGAAACTTGATTTGTTAGATATCTATATGTCGATACCAACTGGCTGTGGTTGGATTCAATAACAGATCTCACTTCATCGATTATTTTAATTTTATCAACATCGATTATTTCATTCGCCGAAATCCTATTGTCTGGATATTCACTGATATTAAAGTGTATCAAACCTATTTCATGAAAATGGACTGGAGCCAGCCTATTTAATTTAGCATACTCTACTCTTGCACCTTTGAGCCGAATATCCACATCCTTCATGTCGTGGTGAGTGTCGCGTGTTATTTCCAGATTCGATATCGATGATCCTTCAAAATCTAAATCCAGATTAGTTGCCGCAAAATTCTCAAGAACAAGAGACTTTATTTTGCAATTGTGAAACGAAAGCTTTATTTTTCTTTTCGCATTATAGAATATTCTGTCAAAGGCTTTCCATTCTGCACACAAATCAACATTTCCATATCCATTAAGATAAGCAAAAAAATCTTCATCAATTTGTGTCATATCATCATAGCTTGTTAGATCAACAAGCAATTTCACATCGTGTGCCCCGGTTAGATTGCTACCATGATCGCCTTGATTGCTATGTTTATAATTTACACGCAATAGAAGCGCACCATCCTCATCAAAATAGAGGATTTCTCTAAAATGAATCCTCTCCACACCTTCCTTCGATTCAATTAGAGCATTTCTAATCACCTCGTGAGGTTTATCAAATTGAACATAGGCATAATTGGCAATTATAGTATCATAATATCTGGTTCGATCTTTTTCCATGCGTACCGCTTCCGATAATAAGTATTATGTCAAAAATGTATTATGTCGCAATTTGAAAAATCTTTGCCCGCCGATGATCGCTCTGGCCATCGCCTCGTTTGAGAGATGTTTCCGTCCCGCAAGATAGTCGGCCAGGCTGCTATACTGTATGCCTGTCGATTTCGCGAATTCTCGCATCTTGCCGTAGGGCACATCTCCGTGTAGCTCTCTCAGGATTTCGATGCACTCATCGTAGTGCTCGTCTATGTAATCGAGAGAGGCTATAGCCTGTTGCGCGGCTGTTTTTATATTCATTTCATCCTCTCCAGGATCGTCCATGCAACGGCCCGTTCGAAATCAGCGAGCCAGTGTGCGGCAGCAGGATAGAGGGCGAGTCCTGGCAGGATGGTAATCGCCAGCCATGGCGTGAGTTCCGGCCTGGCAGCGACAGAATTATTTTTATAAATGCTCGAATACGCATGTTCGAGTCCGCTCCACATCGCAGATGAATCTGAATCGTCATTACAGACGAGACCCATGACAACAGGTTTTCCAGAGTCATCTGATACATCAAACGACCCGCTATTTTTATACGATTTCACATTACAGAAAAGACCTTCATCTACCGCAGGTATGCGAAACCTTCCTGATTTGCAGAGCGGTTCCAGTATATCAATGATATCATCAGCAACATCTTCGCGCCTGCTCATCTCCGATTGTCCTGTGTTCAGCGTTGTAAAAACTAACATGGCCCCTCCATGGTGCCCCGTCCCCGGCCCGGTAATGGGCCGGAGGAATGCCACGTATGGCAATCAAGCCCGACCGAGAACGGGACGTATATTCGGTCGGGCATTGTACTAATTCTCATCCCACATATTCACTATATGCTCTTCCGCAACAATATCTCTGTATCCTGATTCGCGATAGTGCATATACCATCCAATCCAGAATTTCAGTAATGACTCTTCTGTCCACGGGAGATCATTTTTTTCAATCCATTGCCGGATCTCATCTTCAGTTTTTAGAGTGTTTTCAACAGTTATATACTCACCCTCGTGAGGCATATGTTCGAATTCTGGTGGATGATCCGGTATGTGTTTTAAGTGTTTCATAATCTAACTATCTCGTTTCTTTCGCAGAAATTAGAAAACCATTTATTGCGATTGGAATCATAAGCAGCGTTTGCCTTTTCTTCAAGTGTCATTGATTGTTCATCTTCTCCGAAATCGAAATAATTCGGGTCCCATCCGCATACATCACCGATTTCTATAGTCGGACCTGACATAAGATGAGTCTGCCTGCTTTCTACAGGACCAATATCATATGATCCATCTTCGAGCTTGTAGATACTCACTTTCATGCTTTCGTCATGACCAGCTGCTAACATACAAGCGGCATCAAATGCTTGTTCAAGTTCAGAATACTCACCAGTTTCTTCTTCTCGAAACTCATACATATTATTCATTATGCTATCAGCAACGTCTTTTGCTGCTTGATCCCAGAGGCCGTCACGGGCATATTCACGCATTTCTACAGAGAAGGATTCATTCATCTCAGCAAGCTGAGAATCTGTATACTCTCCATTTGTGTTATCACTTGTGAACCATTCCCACTCTGTTTGTATAGCCTCATACCCGTCAAAATCCCGCTCCAGTGCGAGCATGTCTTCGTATTCTATCCGCTCAGGCAATTCTGCATACTGCGAAAAATCCTCTCTGACTGTGATCTCTCCACAATCAGTAGACCCATTCCAGTCTCCAGTTGCAAGAAGTTCTTCTGTAGAATTCCTCCAATCCGCGTAGACATGTTTCAGTTTCAGTAGTCCGTTAATGCTTTTCATAGTTTGCTCCTCCGTTATGGGGTTACCGTCCCCGTCTATCATTAGATTACTAAATATGACGGAATCTGTCAACAATTAATTTACTAAAGATGACGGAAACTATGAAAAAAATTTACCCTGCTTTCTCAAAACGGATCCAGCCCGGTTGCTCAAGCGTAAATCGTAATTGTTTACGATTTAGGGAAGTTTTTTTCCAGATTGATTACCGCCCGTGCAGCCGCATCAACGCTCAAATTTTTTTTACCCGATAATTGAGCAGCCACGTTTGTAAAATCAAACCCGGCAGCTGCAGCCCACTCTCGTCGTTTCTCTCGTGGCTGGCTCATATAGTGTTTATATAATGCCTGACGAATATCATCTGCCATTGGTTGAATTTTATCAGAAATGGCAGTATATTCACGACAGATGGTTAATAGCCGTTTGTCAAATTTCATTAAATAACCTGCTTTCCCCATTTTTTCCACATTTTACGGTCAGTTTCAAACGTTGTTTTTACAGCATTAATCAAGTTTTCTAGTGATGATTGTTTAGTATAAAAATTCAATTCGTCCGCAATGTGGCGGCCAATAGCGGAATCGAGAAATTTTACCGGGTTCTCGAAATCGAGTAATTTGTTAGCCAAAAATGCAGCTTCGTTAAACAGGATGTCTGTATCATCATTGCTTATGCCATAGTTTTTAATCGTTGTTCCGTAAAATCCCCAGGATTCATTTTCAGTCTTGTAAATTGTTGTTTTGCTCATGAAATGATTATCGTAACACATTACGATAATGTCAAGAGAAAATCGTAATGTGTTACGATACATGCTCTAAATTATTTCGCTTTGTTCTCTCGCGAAATATTGCAGCACCACACATCTCCAGTGAAAATACAATGGTTCCCGGTAAACCATACGGGTCACAAACTGGTATGCCTCCAGAATAGCTCCAACGCGATCGGCGTACTAACTCCCCTATTCTCTCCGGATAGGATTTTAATGCATCATCGAATTTCCCTGTTGTTTCTCTCGGCTCCGATCTTGTACATGTATTTTTAAACTTCTTATACTGGTCCTGGTTTCCAGGACAGGTGTGGCCTGGATTCTCAGCCGGTTCTGGTGCGTTGCTGGCCTGGATTCCAGGCTGCTCTATTTCCAGCGCCGGCGCGGTGTCCTGGTTTCCAGGATGGCCGGGTGGGTGTTCAGGAACGGCCAGCAGATATTCTCCGGATGCTCCGCGTCCGATGTCCAGTAGCCAGCCAGCGGCGATCATCATGCGCAGGTGTTTATGTACGGTTGTGCGATTGAGTCCTGTTCGTGCAGATAGATAGCGAATAGAAAAACGATTGTCAACCGTTCGTGTTCCGAATGTTCTCCAGACAACGGTTTGTAAAATGAGGGCCTTCGCTCCATCCAGTTTTTCGGTGTTTTCAAAAATCCAGTTTGGTACCGGGGTCCAATTCCCGGAATCGAGTAATTCTCGTTTTTGCATAATCCCTCCGGCCCGTGCTCTCAGAGGGCATACGAATACCCGCCCGGCAAGGGTCCTATTTTTTCAAAAGTGTTTTGAATGGCTTTCGCCAAACGTTCTGTCGCGTGAAAGTGTAGGAAGCGACGTGCAGACATTATGTCGTATAAAATATGCAGTCAAGAAAAAAATATTATGTCGTGTTAATGGAGGATTCTGGCCGGAGGAGTTCCTACGCTCCCCCGGCCTTCCGAACGTTTGGCCCATTGGAGGGTTACACTAAACGTGTACTGGTACACTAATCACTGCATGGCCCCAGGTCAACAAAAAAATTACTGCCTGGAACCAGGCGGATGTCTGAAGAATCTATGCAAATAGTTTTTGCTGGCTTGGCTCCAGGGGAATATTTGAAATTATCAATTCCGGGTATTCCTTGGCATTATCTCCTACTGCTACAGTATAGGTTACCATAGTCTCCAGCATATGAAGCCCTTCGAATGCATTTCTTATGTCAGGGTGGTCGTTGATTGTAATTATTGTATTCCCCTTCGAATTTTGGGCCAGTTTCGCCATCTCGTAATAATCATCAACGTTTAGAAAATTGTGTTTATAATACGGGGCCTGCCAGTAGGGAGGATCCAGAAAGAACAGCGTATCAGATGTGTCATAAGTGCCGTATAATTGGCTGTAGGTTCGATTCTCAATTATTACATTCGCGAGTCTTAAATGAACCTCTGAAAGCTCTTCCTCCATTCGAAGGAGATTGACCTTTGGGTACATGTTCGCTGCTGTTCCGAACGATCTGGAATTTACTCTCCCGCCGAAACATTGCCTTTGTAAATAGTAATACATGGCAGCCCGCTGGATGTCGGTCAGTCCCGGACCATTCAATTGATCTTGCCATTCTTTGAACTGTGTTCTTGAAATAAGAATGTATTTGAATTGTTTAATAAATTCCTCAAGGTGGTATTTAATCACCCGCCAGAATCGGATGAGGTCATCATCCAAATCGTTTATGACCTCGTATTTCGATTGCTCCTTTCCAAAAAATACCCATCCGGCGCCGAAAAATCCTTCGATGTATGTTTTGTGTGGTGGGAATAAATCAATTAATTGATTTCGGAGCTTTGACTTTCCGCCAACGTATGATAGTGGACTATCCATAAATTTTCCTCGAAATAAAATGGTCCACCCGCAGTTCTGGTCACGGGTAGCAGGGTTTCCTGTAGTCCATGGTCACTCATGGATTGTCGGGCCTGTTGGCGCAGGCCCGACTACTCACTCTCTCACAAGCTTTCGTGTATGTTTGACATTGTGTAGAAAATAATAACACAATGTCAACAATAACAGTCTACAAAGTCGATATTGCATAATATTAATTCTACAAACGTGAGTCGCAATATTTCTGGCTTGAAATTGTGCAAAAAAACAAAACCTGCATGTTGTTATATATTGAGTGCCGATCAAAATCTTAGCGGCACGGGAGAAAATATGACAGACGAAAGATTTAATGAGTTAAAAAAAATATATGATGATGTGTCCAGAGAACATGCAAAGGTTCTGGGGAAGATGGTCAGAACCGATGGGTCTATTGAATCAGAATTTGATGGTGTTATTGCTATGGAAAAAGCAGGAATCCAAAAAGATGAAATAAATGATTTTTTTTTGGACAAGCGTTTGCCGGAATCCGATCGGATAGAATAACACCCAGCAGATCGTAGCCACCTTAACCGGTAAAATCATGCCGGTTATATTGTTCGAGGAACTCTCCGAAGGTCCTGTTTATTGCCAGCCTCCACTCTATTTGGCTGGCAAGCTGTTTTGCCATTAGGTCAGTGGCGATAGTGCTGAGAATCGATGAGGGCGTATCCTGGCGTTTGTAATAAGGGAGAACATTTGCTCGAAAGCGCTCAATTTCATTCTGTAGCAATTCGAGGCTGTGGCCTTGCATATGTGAACTCCTGGTTAAATAGTCCTACTATTTCCGGCGCGAATCCTTTGCACTCCTCTAAGAAACCATGGACAATCGCCTTCATAAAACTCTCTTTCTCAGGTCGCTGAACCATTTCGATAAACAAAAACCTTCGGTAATTGTATGTCATTGCAATCGCCGCTGCTGAATATGAATACCTGAAATGATTCTTTGCGTTATATATGGAATTCTTCCAGTCCGACCATGGGAATAGATTCTGCAACCGCTTGATTTCTGCTCCGGTAAGATGTTTGCTGAATAGCCATTTTTTATAGGCCTTTTTAGTTTTTCGCGGTAGTGTCCTCATGCTCCCCTCCTCATTTCCCTCATGAATATAACATTATTGATCTCTGAGATATCGTTTTCTAATTGAAACAACCTGCGGAATCCATCACCCAGCATCAACTTGTGCTGTTTTTCTGCCAGTGCTCGCAACCGTTTCTCCTCGCTGGCATGTTTTTCATATCGTTTCAATTTCTGTTTATCCGGCATATTGCTGTTAAAAACATCCATGAAATCAATGTAATTGTAGATCAGCTGGGTGTGGTAGTCGCCGTCGAGAAGCTCTTTCAACTCCTTGTGCTTCCTCTGCAGCAGACGCATTTCTTTCTCAAGTGCTCTGACGATCGGGTCGGATTTCATTGGCTTTCCTCTCCATGTTTAATTGTTTGCGAATTGAATCTGATTCTTCATCGCTGATCCATCCCGCTTGCTTCATCACCTCCAGTGCCTTATCTTCTATATCCGGATCTATTCTTCTGTCACCGAACGCTGGCCAGAAATTATAGCTCCATCTGCCGGGTTGAAATTCGGTTGGGCCCATAGCTGGTGTTTTATTGAACATGTGCTCGACCTCTCCATCCGGATGGAGAAGGATATACATACCCTGCTTTTTGATCGAGGATGGTTTTTTCATTGCTTTCAAATATTCACCGATCTGCGTGATTAAATTGTCATGGCGTGGTGACCACTCATCCCCCTCTATCTCGGTGAACATTCCCAACTTATTTTTGAGAATGTTGAGATGATTTCTCGCTTCCATTATCACTTTCTTTTTTTCTTCTGTGTAGCTCATATTCCAACTTCCTATAACATCGATTGTGTCGCATTGTATTTCGTATAAAACCAGTTAGTCGAAAGAACGTGCCGCCCTATTCGGGCGGCCTTGTTCGGTCGCCCGCGTCCTGCGGGCTCCGGTTCACATACCAATTATTGTATCTTCATCATCTTGTTCATCGCGCAACGGATAATATATCCCACGACCTTCTTCATCGTAATTCTCTTTTAACTCAATTGGTCTCAACCCAATTTCAGCAAGCTTGTCTCGATAAGCAGTAAAAACATCATCTGCTTTCTTTCTATCGAATGGTTCAATCTCATGAACTTCCCTATGACGAATAACATTCCCGATTGATGGAAGAGCAAGATCGAGACCATCTTCGTCAACATAAAGCTCTTCATATTCTGGGTGATTTTCGATCAGCCATCTCCGCAATTCATGCCTGAATTCATCAAAAGCTTGGATAAAAAACTTGTTGCGAAGTTCTATCAGGTATACGCCATCTGGATCTCGTTTGCAAATCTCCGGCATTTCTGGATCGAACTCTATTACAAGACGAACTATATTTTTATCAAACGGACATTCAGGACATTTAAATTCTCCATCTTCACATGATTCGGCCTGACCAGGTGGATATCCTGCCTTTCCCGCAGCTTCATAGCAAGCCTGTTCATTCATTGCTTCCTGTTTATCAATTCTTTCGGTTTCCATAATCCCACACTCACTTTATTAGTTCTTTACACGCTCTCGACATCCTGTCTTCGCTTACCTGTTTTCACGTTCCATCGACTAACTGACGATTGTGACGCTGCGTTTTAATTAATATCTCTATTGCCTTGAGATCGTTTATCGAATAATCACTGTCATGTTTCGGATCAAAGATGTGTAGGTCTCCATTCTCTTTGAATTCCAAAAAAACAGCGTGGCTAAATTCTCTATCTGGTTTCTGTAAAATACCTATTGCTTTCACATTCTTTATGGAAATATGCATCGGTGGGTATATTGTATCATCTTTTACAAAAGCATCGAAAACAACCCTTACATATCCGTTCTCAGTCAACCATTTGTCGTAAACCTGCCTTTTATGATTCGAACCCTTTTCGTATTCCTTATAAAATTCCGGAATATTTGAATACGGAATCCCAGTAACATTCGACAACGTGGCCTGCAAGCAATCAAGATCGTGTTTTTGCGTTACATAATTCTCCCTATTTGCGTCCTTCGCCATTGTCGCGTCGCTCATTTATCTTTCCTCTCAAAAATTGTGAAACTGCCATCTCTTTTGTCATTTTCCGTTATAACCAGTATGCCAGGTTTGCATTTGGGGCTGAATCCATATGGCATGCATATATATAAAGCCTCCAGCTTGCAGGCGCATTTACCAGATGGGTGGTATAATCCATCGAAGCTATTTTCTATCAGATATTTTTTAATTAGTTTCCCAACTTCCATATCGCTATCCCTCACATTCCCAGCCGTTCCGTTGCGAGCTGGTTAATATATAGCACCTCTGTTTTTTCCGTTCGTTTTGTAGATCCAACTCTTGCTCCTCTGCGTACGGTTTTCCAGTGAGCCAGCTCCCGGTTGTATAGCTCCGAATCATAGCCAGACATGACGATTGCTGCTCGGGAGCGGTTTGCGACCTCGAGGAGTTCCACATGCTCATCCACGGTTATCAATTCGTGATTGTAGTACTCATTATTGCTTCGCGTTAGACCCAGGTATGGCGGGTCAATGTAGGCGACCACGTCCGGTCGGTTACACATCTCCATTACCTCCCGGTAATCGCGATTGAGGATCTGGACTTCCCGCAGACGTTTAGAGATGGCATAGAGATGCCGGACCCTGGCAAATACACGGGCTGGGACATGACCTCCGGATGTGTTATTTACGACCACCCGCATGGCTGGCTCCCCTGCCCCGTCCAGCGTATATGTGCGGCTCATCCAGCTCATCACGTAGATGCGCCATGCCCGATCCTCCATCGATCCGCCATCCATGTGATAGGCATCATGCAGAACCTGTTCGGAATACGGGGTCCATTTGATTCGCCGGATCAGGCTCGCAGCGGATTTCCGGTCACTCATCACTGTGAGCAGAGCCACTAGATCTCCGTCCATATCGTTCAGGATTTCGTTTTTTGCCCGGCTCTTCCGGAGGAGCACAGACGAACCACCGGCGAACGGCTCTACGTACGAATCGTGCGCTGGAATGTGCTGCAATATCCAGTCTGCCAGCAGGTTTTTCCCGCCGGCGTATTTCAAAAGAGGGGGATGTTTTTCAGCGATCATGAGGTAGCATCCATGTGTTTTATTTTATTTCTCCGAATGTATGAAAGGAGGATGAATACTTCTTTTTCCCTATCTGCCTTTAATGGTTTGGCGTCAATGTGAACGCTTACATTCTTCCCGTCTGTATAAAGCAGTCCCCAATTTTCAGGAATTTCGTCAGGTTTTATTATTCCTTCCGGGCATAGATAGAAGCGTAATACACCCACACCATTTTCTGGTCGCCCTCTCCATTGCTTCTTTTCATCTCTCTTGAAATCCTGTCTTGAGGTTTTACATTCAATCATGATTGATTTGCCAACATACCACCCAATTACATCAGGTATTTCTCCAGCACTTGTAACAAGTTCGGGTATTACCAGTGCACACCTGCCGTGACCACTTTTGGTGGCGTTATGATGAGGTTGCTTCAACCATTTGCTGGCAATGCTGACAAGCTCTGAATGTGTAATACTCATTTCAGAGACTCCCTGTCCACTGCGGCCTCCGTATTTCGTTTGATTCGACGTTTGAGCGGTAGCAGGATTTTCCAGCGAAGAGGCTTATCCAGCTTCCAGTGTTTTAGGATTATTGTATTAAAACTATGATCAAGTGCTTCGGCGTAGCAATGCGTGCACCCTGCACTCACCTTACTGCAGCCGGTCACCGGGTTCCAGGTGGCGTCGGTCCATTCGATCTTTGATTTATCACTCATCGTCAGGCCCCTCCCCTGCTCGAATCTTCCTATCCAGCTCAGCTGCAATCAGTGCCCCGGCTATTTGAAGCCGTCTGAATTCTGAATGTTTTATCCTTTTATCCCACGCTGGAATGGAAATGAAATGTCCTCCCCGCGGCGGCTCTATGAGATCGTGCCAGGGCCACGGATCTTTTGCGGTTATGACATATTCCCTTACATTGACACGATATAGGCGTTCTGGTGTTGCATAGAGAGCAGCAGCCATGGCCAAACTCCTATCTGTATGTTTGTCATCATGTTCCTTCGTCCACCCCTCTTCCGAGACCTGTCGCTGTCTTTCTTCTGCGATATACTCTATTCCTGACTTCACGGCCGCACCCTCCTGAACTCAATAACCCACAGCCACGGATTATCTTCCCAACCGTAGCCGCGTTTTTCGTTGAGTGAATCCCAGAGAGTTTCAAATGAATCGCGTGCCGTATCTAAATATGCCTCAGTAAAATCGTCTCCGTCCAGTAACCAATAGTTTGGCCAAAACAACTTATCTCGAAAATATTCTCCTACACCCTCCGCAATAGCATCATCCTCGCTGATGTCCTGCAGCCTCTCTAATCTAACATTCAAAATCTCCAGATCGATCCGGCTCGCCCAGCGTGGCATGTGAATGGATGGAATTTTCCCTATGTATTCAGGATCTTTATAGTAGTAATCCTCAGGGACATCATTCATTACAGGCTTATCATCCGAGGAATAATATATGTCCAGGTAACCATCAACAGATATTGTCTCCCGAACCCAGAGAGGGTCGCCTGGTTTTCCGTATGGGCAAGCAACCAATCCGAGCAAAGCTTCGCCGAAATCGAGTCCATCAGTGAAATTTGAAAGTTTCGTTTTTTTGTTTAAATAATACCACCCCGGCGATTCTAACGTGCCTGGTTCTTTATCTTTCCATACAGGCTGTGGCTTAACAACCCGCCTTGTCTGCGTTTTCCGTCCATCCAGAATCGCACGAACCATGTCACCTGAGAATAGGATGCCACGCTCTTTAGCAATACTGGCTGTTGTAACGATCGTATCCATCTCAGTTCTCCGTTTTTGTATCAGTCGTGCTGCAACGGCCTGCAGGCTGTCGATTTGTGCTGTCGTCATATTGCCACCCCGGATTCTAAATTTTGCTCCAGTCGGGGTGATTTATGATCACGGTATTTGTTTATAAATTTCGTTGTCCTCCGGATGGATGGTTGCAGGCAATCGTAGCACAATCCGTGCTGATATGTGCTAACAGATTGTCCGCACCTGGAACACGGTGCTCGCTGATCCTCGTTCTGCTGTTCTGCTGTTATTCCTGTCATTGCGGTTCCCTCGTTTGTTTTGAAAACAGGATGGCCCGAAGGCCAGCCTGCTCGGTTTTGCATACTTATTTAGTTAATCATTAGTCAATTTATCGCGCATGTGGATTTGAACCACCCCGGCGTTCTACCTGATAGAACCGTAGCAGCACTAATGTGCCAGTTGCGATGCTGACGGGAATCACCTCCTGTAAAAATGCATAGACGATTGGGGGTCAGAGTGTTCGGTAAAAAATGATCAATGCAATATTCCCCGACGTTTTAGAATTCTGACCATAATTTGTGCCCCTTCATCGTTTATCCTGGATGTGGTTACGTTCATTTTTGACAGCATTACAGTTGCCTGATCCATTATCGAAAGATCCGGGATAAATCCCACTTCTCGTGCTGCACTCGAAATCATGTGCCAGTCATCCATGAGGATGTTCTGGTCGATCTCAAACGCATCGGCCAGCATGCTGATGTAGGATTGTTCGTCAGACGTAGTCATTAGCATACGGTCCCCCAGTGATTCAGTACGGTTTCCAGCGAAAGATTAAATAGAGACGCTACAGTCGCAGGTCGCCAGCCGCGAGATTTGTAGAACTGAATTTTATGCGGATCGGCCTGATTTTCGAGGATGTAGTCGCTGTCGGACTCAATCCGCCGCGTTTCATTGTTGATCTCGGCAATTGATTTTAACTCCGGAAGTCCATGTTTGCGACGGTAGTAGTTAGCACAATGTAATCGATTTTGCTCGGGATGCTCTCTGTGCCACCCTCGTTGCCTGCCCATAAGTCGTTCGCGATTTTTTCTGTAGTATTTTCTGTTGTATTCTGTTCGGCTCATGCCACAGCCTCCCGTTTTGATTTAAGTGCTTCGGTGACCGATCCGGCGACTGCCTCAACGAGCGGGACAACAACTGCATTTCCGAACTGTTTGTATGCCTGCGTGTCAGAGCAAACAATCTGAAACGAGTCGGGAAAACCCATGAGCCTGGCACACTCCCTGGGAGTGAGTCGGCGGGGGTTCCCTCCCCTCCTCGATATGAGGATCTCCGATCCGTCTTTGTAATAACGGGCCGACAGGGTTCGGGTCTGTCCGTTTGGTCTTGCTATTCCATACCCGAATCCGTTTCCGTTGTTCCGGTGTTTTTCTTTGTATTTTTGCAAAAAATTCCAGAGCCGATCAGAGAGGATGTATTTGCGGCTGACTCTTTTCTCGACGATATCCCGGAGGAGTGGAACGCATCCGGTCGGCCCGGCTGGAAATGAGAAACGTGCCGCATCGTCAGACTCGCGGAAACCTACAATGAATATGCGCTGGCGGTTTTGTGGAACGTAGCGGTTTGCATTGATTACCTGATAGCTGACATGGTAGCCAAGATCCTCACGAAGAGTTTTCAGTATTATATCAAATGTTCGACCACCGTCATGGGAGAGGAGATTTTTTACATTCTCCAGAACAAATGCCCTTGGCCTGCGATCCCGGATGATCCGTGCCACTTCAAAAAAGAGGGTCCCCTGGGTCTCATCCAGAAACCCGTGTTTTTTCCCGAGGGCATTTTTTTTGCTTACCCCTGCAATTGAAAACGGCTGGCAGGGGAACCCGGCGGTCAGGATGTCAAAATCGGGGATGGAGTCTGACTGGATCTCCCGTATATCACCGGCTGGCCGTTCGTCGAAATTTGCCTCGTATGTATCGGCGGCAAATTTATCCCACTCGCTTGAGAAAACGCACTGGCCCCCTGCCCGCTCGAATCCGAGGCGGAACCCACCGATGCCGGCAAATAGATCAATAAATCTGAGAGGCATCATACAGCGCTCCCCGGCCCAATCATCATAGAGCGCCGTTCCATGGCAGATTTTATTTCGCGCTCAATATTATCCCTGCCATATTTTTGATTCAGTGCCCGGCGCAGTTTTCCAGGATTTACTCTATAGAGATCTGCAATCGTGCTCATGGACCAGCTATTTCTCCTTATCAGATCCATTGCCCGAAACAGGATATCATCAGATATTCCGTGGCCTGTTTTGGCCGACGGCTCATGATCAAATGTCTTTGTGTTCATCGATTCCTCCATTGTTTTGCGTCCGGTGATCGTTTCCAGTGTTCGCACCATTCGGATTCGTATTTAAGGCGAGTCAGCGGTGGACCTGCATGCAATGGGCATGCGATCAAAATCCTGACAGGTTTTGAGCTAACATCCTCGACGGTCCCAAACCCACAGCTGAAGCAACATGGCCAAATGCTATCGGCATATTGCCGCTTTTGGAGATTTGTAGTTGCCATTTGATGCGACATAACCATCCTGTTATAAAAATTATAAAAATGTCATTGACACAATGTAACAAAGTGTGAGAGAAAAGCAACACAATGTCAAACAGAAAAAACATTGATGAAGTGAAAAAAACTCCGATAGAGCAGAGGTTTGTGGTCTCTACTTATATAGAAGCAGAGACGTATATGCGATTTTTAGATTGGGCAAAACGAAATAAACACTCTAAATCGGCAGCGCTTCGGGTTATCCTAGAAAAGATCTTTGAGGAGAAATAGAATGATAAAATATGCAATTGCGAATCAAAAGGGGGGGAGCGGAAAGACGACTACAACTGCGCTGCTCGCAAAAAGTCTGGCAACACATGGTCGGGTATTGCTGGTCGATTGTGATCCACAGGGCGGATTGACTGCAATTTTCCACGCGTCCGGAGATGCTGGTTTGTTTGATATTTTAATTGGTGATGATCCAGAGGAAGGTGTTAACTATTTCCGACGTTCGGAAAATCCGAACGATGAGAAAACCGGAATATGGATAATACCAGCAGATTTTAGGCTGGATAAAATATTTCTTACTATTGATCCGTTCGCCCTCGAGCGAGCGCTTTCTGGGCTTGGATTTGACTGGATGCTATTCGATACTCCACCAACTGTTCAGGGGATTACCAGATCAGCAATTATATATTCTGATCTGGTTGTTATTCCATCCGAGCTTTCAGAGACAGCTTTGGGACCAACTTCTTATACCGTTGATGTCGTAAAAGAGCTTCAGTCGAAAAGCACCGTTGTCCTGTCGGGGCTTAGGGAATTTGATGAGGGCAAGGGTGGTCGGGCTCCGGAATTGTCCAGAGCCTTTATAGGAAAGTTTGGCGAAACAATTGGCGCAACGATTCCCCGGAATGGAACAACGGCATCATTTGCGGCCATGGATAAAAAATGGACTCCGAAAACAATTGAGGATATTGCAGAACCATTAATTAAAGCAGTGGGGGTAAATCTATGATTGCAACTGGCATCCAGCCCTGGAAGGTAAGGAAAATGACAGTGGCTCCTGAGATGGAGCAGGTGCAGAAATTGATGCCAATATCAGATGAGGATCGACGACGTTTAAAAGAGTCGATTGAGAAAGAGGGGGTGAAGGACCCACTTCGTGGTTACTGGCAGGGTGGTTTATTTCACATTTTGTCTGGTGTTAACCGCTGGGAAATTGCTCAGGAAATTGGTCTGGAAATGATCAATATTGAAGTTCTGGATATACCGGAATCGGAGCGTGAAAAGTTTTCCGTTGACGAGAATCTAAGTCGCCGACACATGACGAACGCCCAGAAGGCGAGGTTGGTTGAATATTTTGCAGTTCTGGAACCGGGGCTTTCGGACCGTGCCATGGCACAAAAAACAGGGATGTCCGATAAAACAGTTAAGAGGGTGCGGGAGCAAATGAAAGCACGTTCGGAAATTCCGAACGTCGAAAAAATAGACTCAACTGGCCGTGTAGTTGGTAAAAAACCTCCACGGCAGATAAAAAAAACAGGGCCATCGCCGCTGGACCACTTTATAGCTATGTTGCATGATATTAGGAAAACGACTGCCGTTTTGAGTAAAAATGAGCGTAGAGAGGCTGCAAAAATGTTGCGGAATCTTGCTGATGAATTGGAGGGCGGGCTATGAGTATTTTTCCAACCAAAAATGATCTGAAAACACTGGAGATATCAGGCGGGCAATTATTAGATGAGTGGTCTCGGCGAAACATCTTTTTCGAAAAGATGTTTAGGAAAACACCAGAACAGGATTTGCTGGATGGTGTAGATGCTGTGCAGTTTATTGATTTTCACCCTGTGAAACATGAATATTTCAAAAATGGCAAATGGTGTGTTGCATGGGGAGAGGGCCAGGATCGCGTTTTGAAAATTTATGTTCCAGAATCTGTACGGGCAGAATGGAAGGGCTGCCAACTAGGCATGAGCCAGACAAGTGCTGATATTGCAGAATATGAGCATTACAGACAGCTCTCGATTTTCGGGAAGATTTTGTACAGAATAAGGAAGATTGGTTTTTTGTAGAAACAAGGAGGGATGAGAATCCTCGATTTGTAATATTCGTTACATGGTATTTCTCATAAAAAAGTATTGATCGATTTGTCTGATAACGATACAAATGTCACAAATACATACGTGAGGTGGCAGCTTGTATAGATTGATTTTGGCAGCGATTGCACTCGGCCTATTGGTCGCGTGCTCAGGTGATCCGCGTCCACCCAGCGAGGTGGATGCAAAGTTCATCTGCGAGAAGTTCATCAAGGGTCGTTTGAAGAGCCCTGGCACAGCGGAGTTTTCAGGTGTTTTCGATACGAAATATTCTGTCCACACTCGGACGAATGAGAATACAAGGATTACTGTGGTCGGATATGTGGACGCGCAAAATTCATTTGGCGGGACCATGCGAAATAACTACGGTTGTACTGTCAGTACAACCGATATGGGAAAAAACTGGCAACTGGATGAGCTGGCTATGAATTAGCATGCTTTAATGTTGTAGTTATATTCAACAGCAAACAGCAGCGACGGTCATTCGCCGTCGCTGCTGTTTGTCAGCAGTCGCGCCTGTCGTAGCAGGAATTCGATTTCAGAATCGGACAGGTGGCTAACTGCATCCAGTAACTCCTGCCCCTTTTTCGAAATATTGATATCTGACTGCCAGAATTCAGTGCTTTGATTAAATCTCCACGACGGATTCATTCCGCAAAGTTCAAGTCTGAGCCATATGTTATCTGATATGTTTCGTTCTCCATTTGCGATCAATCGAGGATAACCGATTGATCGCAGGCCGAGCCTCCGGCCTAATTCGCTCCAGGATTTTACTGAAAAACGTTCAGAAAAATGAAAATAGATCTCCTGCATTATTTCACTATCATAAGGCATACGTAACTCCGTCCTGTAAAAAAGCTTTACAGATTATATATATATTCTACGCTGACGTTAGTTACGTTGTTGAGAAAACGTATACGTTTGAATGAAGCCGGGGTGCCAGCCCCGGCTTTTTTATTGCTCTTTCAGTGCTATGAATAGCACATATCAAGCACACTGTCAACATAAAATAGCACACTGAAGCACAAAATCAGCATAAAAATGGAAATATGTGCTGCAGTGTGCCGTAATAGCGAATATGTAGCACTGAAATAGCGGATATGGAAATCATAGCTGTTTATGTGCTTGACTGGATTTTATAATGTGCTATTATTAGCACATCATGAATCATGATCAGCACATACGCGAAAACCTCGTGCAATTCATCCGTACACGGGGTGGCGTCCGGGATGTTGCTCGAGTTTTAGAAAAACATTTTCCGGGGAAGTATAAGGAAACCTGGCTCCGTAACAGAACCAGTAAAAAAAAAGGATATAAAATAACGGTGGAGTTTTTGGAGGATATGGGGCAGGCCTTTGGTGAGGCTAATTTATACCTCAGAATATTTAATGATTCAAATGAGTCGACTTCGAGTGTTAATGAGAATGCTGATTCTGGGATCGCGTCAAATGAAACATTATTGCTGCAATTGATACGTGAGCACCAGACATCGACACAGGCTGTGCTACAATTAGCAGACTCTGTGCTACAACTGGTTACTGAAATCCGGGCGGGGAAGTGTTTAACTGATAGTGATTGAGAATTTAGCAGTTTTCAGTTGTTTTTTTGAGAGTTTTGACAGGGCTTCAAAATGTTCGAGTAGTTCGGTTGGTATATTCGAATGATCAAAATTCCGGATTATTTTAATTGCTTCGAGTATAACGGGGGGCTCCCCGAACAGGACATAATCTCTGCTTATAAAAAACGCAGATTCTAATGCGAGAATGTCTGTCATTCTCGGTTGTATCTCTCCAGATCTCCAGCGGTGCACAGTTGATCTGTGTATATGCAACGCCTTTGCTATCTGAGAGTCAGACACAGATACGCGTGAAATTGCGATTTGCAACCTGGATATGACCTGGTTCATAATTACAGTTTAACTGCATTTATGGGAATGGCTCTCAAAATTATGTTTATAAATGTGTGTATCGTGCCCACTGGAGTTGATTTCACGCGCGTGCGTAGAATTGCGCAGTATCTCCAGAAATAGCCGACGTTTTGATTCGGGGAGATTTGAGTATTGCTGGAGAATTTCCAGTATTTTTTTAATATCCATAACGCATATCAAATAACGCAGTTATTTATGATTCAATCAAATAATTATACATAGGTGTGAATTATGCGGTCGTGTTGCATACCGCAACTATGTCGTATAATTATCATTTAGTGTGATAATCGTCGGAAGACAATACCAAACATGTGTATATTATAATTTTTCCAGGTCTCTGGCGATATTTAGAATCATATGAAGGCGTTTATTGTCCATCTCGGACAGGAGTTTGAATAATTCAAGAAGTTCAGTATTACTCGCTAATAGGTCCGCAATTCTTTCAGCGTCTTCATTCCAGAAGGAATATTTCTCAGGATTTTCCCACCAATGTGGATTCATACCGGCCAATTTTAGTTTTGTTAGCATTGCTTGCGAAACGTCTCGTTTTTTATTCAGCACCATGTAGATTAAATTTGGAGATACACCCAGCAACGCTGCAAACTGTATCTGTGTTTTGCATCTACCGGCATCGATAAACTCATCTAATGCTATTCTGAATTTTTCATATTGATCAGGCATACATTGTCTCTTTATTTATTGACACATTGTTACTATCAGTGTTATGATGTGTACAATAACAATGTGTAGTGTATCTACTATATACTTTAAACTATGTCGTGCAATCTAATATTGCCGGGTTCCTTCTATATAAAACAGATATGTTGCATCGTGCAAAGGTCAAAAATGAGTAATTCAATAGATCACGGGGCGCGTTCAAGGATACGCGCAGAAATAATCTCAAAATATGGCTCGATTGTAAAGTATGCCAGAGAAAAGGGGATATATCATGCCGGTTTCTCTCACACGGCATCATTGTTTTTTCACGGGATTAACAAGTCCTGCTATAACGGCTCTAGGCT
Organism: Leptospirales bacterium; assembly: GCA_050295715.1. Lineage (GTDB taxonomy): Bacteria > Spirochaetota > Leptospiria > Leptospirales > Leptonemataceae > JBNKQE01. The sequence continues at coordinate 20,941 of JBNKQE010000003.1, read as the reverse complement.
GGCTACACTGGTAGGCCAGCTGCAACGCGATTTCCCGGCTGAATGGATAGATATGGAGATACGAGAAACTGTTCATGCGCGTTCCGTTACCGGAGGTGCCGCATGAGCGCAGTTGCAGAGGTTCCGATTATCCGGTCTCCGGATGAGGCGAAAAACAGAGAGGAGATTCTCCAATATATTAAATACCGCTATATAACCGTGACACGGTTTTTGCGAAATGCCGGGGTATCTGAGTCAAAAATCCCATCTATGCAATTCGTTTTTTCACGGCTGTTTTCCGAGAACAATCCGCGCCAATCATGCCATCCAGCATCGAACCTCTACATTGCACGAGGAATCCTGATCCAGGCAGGTTTTGCTGAAAGCGCCATCGCTCTGAACGTTTTTAAAAACATGCATCGCGGCACAGTGAGGAAATAACTGTGCAGTATTCTCTTCGGTTTCCCACATCCGCCTATGAGCATGCAGCGCAATTACACCGACCGGGAGGAGAGGGGAAAGTTTTTGTCGGAACACGAATTCCAGGAAAACGGTGGCGAAATGAGCCAATGCAGATCGATGATTTGCCATTCAAAATTCCATTCTTGCGAAATGACGTTGATACATACATATCTCAGAACCGATTTGATAAAACCAGACACACATCCTCCCTATCAGAATTAAATGCCCTTTATATAGATATAGATTATTATAAAATCCCAGAATTGTGCGATGTGGCGCCAGAGTATGTCTACGATTTGCTGCAATTCCACATGGATCGTCATCAGATTATTGCGCCATCTCTGGCAATGTCCAGCGGGCAGGGAATGTATCTCGTATGGTATATCAATCCGGTAGCGTCACATGAATTGCATCGGTGGAACGAAGTTCAGCGCCATTTATATAGGATATTCTCAGAGTTTGGCACAGACAGGAAGGCCCTGGATGCCAGCCGTGTGCTACGGTTGATCGGCACACAGAATATGAAAAACGGCGCAGTTGCATCATGGCTCGGGGGCTCCAATGAAGTTTGGAACTTCGAGGATATATATGGAGAGCTGGCACCCCCAAAAAAGGAGCCGGATGAAGACCCCGAATATACCGCCGATTCCTCGAATGTTCGGGATCTGAATGCAGCCAGATATCACCGCAATATTCCACCAGCAACAAACCAGACGTGGGAATCGCTCTGGTCCAGACGCTCACATGACCTGCGCATTCTGGCTCAAAAACGCTGGGATGGGAAAATACCAGAGGGGTTCCGAAACGTCTGGATACATCTGCAGGTGGTAGCCCTCACATGGGTCATTCCACTGGAAAACCTGCGTGACACACTGGATTCTGAAATCAGCGCTCTTACGCGATATGCGTTCGGATTTTACAGGAGCGAGCGCTGGGACGACCGCAATACTCAGTATGCAGCACAGGCGGCCCGCCACCGTGCCCAACTGGCAGCCCAGGGGAAACGGATCGAGTATGATGGAAAGTGGTGGGATCCGCGCTATCATTATAATACAGCCTCAATTGTTGAACTGCTGGAAATAACGGAGCGGGAGATGCGTGATTTCGGCCTGCGTTCCCTCGTTTCCAGTGACGTACGGCGCGAGATCGAGACAAATGATCGCAGGGAGAAGCGTCGAGCATACGATCCGCGCAGAGGGCGTGGTGCCGTTCCTCGGGAGATCTACGAATCTCAGAGCGCATCTCGGCTCCGGCCATGGGAAGATCTCGGCATCAGCCGGCGTACGTACTACCGGCGCCGCGCCTCTGGCTCTTTGCCTGCATGTGGCACAGGTGGGTCTCCGTGGAACGAGGGTAGGGTGCCAGATAAGGCGCGGGTCCTCCCGGCTACCCCCGACCCTGTACGGGTGTCAAGACCGCCAGCGTTCTGATGCGTGTCATGTTGAAAGGTTGTTACAGTGCACTTGTGAAAGTGTATATGAAAAGTGATAAAAGTACAGGGGTGTGCATGCCATACTATGAGAGAAACCGCTACATTTCGCACCGTTGTTTGTGCACAGTACAAAGTTACATTGTTACACTGAGGCTCTATCTGCCCGAGTTACCTTTGTTACGCTGGAGTGTACACTGATATGATGAATCCAGACGATATTGTTACAAAGTCAAAGTTCTCTGATCTGTTCGGCTGTGCTCGTATCAGTCTGGATCGTTGGATAAATGCTGGCAATCTCCATGAGCTATGTTTCTCTAAGGATGGTGGTCTGCGCCTTAAGCCAGCATGGGACGCACTTGTGGCCAACGGCCGTCAGCCGAAAAAAGATCCTCCATGGATTGCTAATATTGATGTTGATACGGAGCATCCGGAGAAAACATTCCAGCCTCCCGATACCGGGAATCTTGAAACAGAATTACGTGCGATGCTGGGCTCCATCGGTGTGGATGGTAAGCGGATTCCCATTGCTGCAGATTTTGGTAGCAAAGCATATTTCGAGGCGATGAAAGAGTACTGGCTTGCATTGAAAACACGGCAGGCATATTTGCAGGGGGAGGGCCTGACCATCGACCGCACCGAGAATGACCGGGCATGGGCTCGAGCTGCACAGACGATTCGACAGACGGTCGAAAACATCCCCGACAAATGGTCCGGATTATTCGCCTCTATCACAGACGAATATGAGATGACCCGCGAGCTCGAAAATCTGGTGGATACGATTCTCGCTGCCTTTCAGGACCAGCGCCGATTGATACAGCTAAGCCCTGATGAAAATGGTTCTGGCGATTCGGAGGAGACAGCGCAGTGAGCATACTGGCTCCACAGCCATACACTGTTTTTTTGGATCATCTCCAGCCAACTCCACGGCTCTGGGTGGACGAGTGGGCCGATGAAAACCGCTATCTGGATTCCCGCGACTCCAAGGAGCACGGCAAATACAAAAGCTCCAGAACTCCACATGCAATAGATATCATGCGGGATCTATCGCCACAATCTCCAATCGAGATGGTGGCTGTTCGCAAATCGGCTCAGGTGGCCATGACCCAGATCGGCATTAACATGCTGGGCTGCTATGCTGATATTAAACCGGGTCCCATGATGCTGGTTATGCCGACTCTGGAATCGGTTCGTCGGACGATGAAATTCCGGATCCGGCCAATGATCCAGACAACGCCATCCCTGCTGGAAAAAATCGGATCGCTGGGTTCAAGCGCAGTTGATAACGCAGCAATGATCGAATACCCTGGTGGGTATCTCAATGTTGTAACGGCTGGATCTGCAGATGCGCTCTCATCCATGCCGATGATGATAATTCTCCTGGACGAATATGATCGTTATTCCCTCGAAGCAGGAGATCAGGGGGACCAGCTGGAACAGGCGCTTGCTCGTACGCTGACCTATATCGGTCGGAGAAAAATATTTATCCCTTCAACTCCAGCGAACAAGGGCAGCTCAAAAATCGATGCACTTATAGAGAGCATGCCGGTTGTCATGTTCCCGGAGGTCCCCTGTCCATATTGCGGCAGTATGCAACCTCTCTACCCGGATGGACTGATTATCCCTGATTACGATCTCCCGCGCGAAAATGTGCATTTCGAGTGTGTAAGCTGCAGGCGACCTATAGAGTCGAAACATAAGGCGAAAATGATAAAACAGATTCGTTGGTCAGCACACAAGGGAGAAAAAACAATTCGAACACGACGGATCGGATACGATAATCTGTGGGCAGCCTATACACCTATAGGCCTCGGCAGTTCATGGGAGGATATTTCCGAGGACCAGGTGCGTGCGGAGCGGAGCGGAAAAATAGAGATTGAAAAAACATTCGAAAACCTCACACGGGGTCGCTCATACGAGCTGAAAGGTGAGCGGCCTGATTACGAAAAACTTTATAATCGCAGGGAATCCTATCGAGCCGATGTTCCAGCTGGAGCTCTGATCATTACGGCGGGTACAGATGTACAGGACATGCGTCTCGAAACAGGAGTCTGGGGCTGGGGTACAAACGATGAGTGCTGGCTCATTGAGAAAGTCGTTTTTTATGGGGATACCAGTGAGCGTGGTCCGGGATCCACATGGGAGCGCCTCGATAACTATTTGTTGAATCGCCGATTCAAGCACGAGGGAGGCGCAGAGGTGAGAATTCGCATGTGCGGTCTGGATACAGGGGGGCACCGAACCAACGAGGCCTATCTGTATGCGAAAGATCGCAAGAGTTACATCTTGCCAATGAAAGGGCGGGGAAATCTAGACACTTACATTGGCACACCCACCAGAAATAAGATTTATCATCCCATTACCGGAAAGGAACTCAAAACTGAGGCGATCATCTATCCCATCGGTGACAGTCTGCTCAAACACCAGCTCTACAGGTATCTGGCCAAAAAGCCAAATGTAAATACAGAGACAGGTGAAATAACGTATCCGACTGGTTATATACATTTCCCCCGGTTCATGCCGGGTGGTATTTCGTTAGACCTCGAGTTTATGAAGCAGATGACAGCAGAATCCTATGTGTTAAAAAACCCTAAAAAACCGAACGGACCGAAAGAATGGAAAAAAACGTACGAACGAAATGAAGGTATAGATAACTGGAAAATGGCTCGGGCCGTATTAACACATCTGGGCTATGATCGGACATCTGAAAAAGAGTTTGAGAAAAAGCGAAAAAATCTCTGTGGAGATGCTACGCGTAGCGATCTATCAAAAGAGTATTTAGAGGAAACCCTTCAGCAACCAGAAATCATCGAAGAGCAAAAAGAGGATAACATACCAACTCCTGAACAAACACTGGCTCAACAGGAATCCACACCAACACCACCTCCCAAAAAAACTAAGCGCAAACGATCGAGAAGCGCGTCGAGAGGCGCTCTATAGATTTTCATATACAATGTCGCAAAGAAAAAGTACAGAAATCTAACCATCACACCTCTCCGATACAAATAGTCATTGCGCGAATCAGATTCGCGTTACATATTCGAGCCTGATAATGAAGTGCGAATATGGCAGATTTTGAAACAGAATCCGAAGTAGATGAAATGCTGACCGCTGTAAATAATGCGATCCGTAAAATTCTGGCCGGTGGTCAGGATGTGGAGATCAGCACCAGTGGCGGTTTTCGCAGGCGTGTTTCAAGGGCAGACCTGAAATCCCTGCAGGAAGAGCGTAAAATTCTATGGTCTCAAAAAAGGTCTTTCAGGCCTCGCAAGAGATTTTCGCACATTCAAACACAAGCATTCTGAGTTATGTGGAAAGTAATATTTTTTCTTATTATGGCAATGTTGGCACAGGACAGTAGATTTTCAGCGTGGAACGCCCTCTGGACTGGATCTGGTTATCGTGCTGCCGACTCCGAATCACGGACAATGAAGGATGCGGACGATCAAATCCGCACGACCCGTGACGATGCGAATATTGTCTCTCGCCATCTCGGCCCCCTACGAGACCGCTCTCGTGCTCTGTTTAGAAATGAAGGGTATGCTCGAGCTGCCGTCGGGACCGGTTCCGTCCATACAATTGGCTCCGGATTGCGATTTCAATCGCGCATAGATCGAGAGTTTCTCAACCTGGATGATGACACTGCCGATGAACTCGAAGTCATTATCGAGAGAGAATGGAACACATTCTGGAATGCAACTGAATCCGATGGTCGACGCATTCTGACGGGAGGAGAACAGGAGCGACTGGCATTTGAGACGGCATTTATCTCTGGCGAGTCATTTGCTACCATCGGACAGCTCCGATCCAATGAACGTGGCGACTGGCCCTACAAAATGTATGTCTCGCAGTTTGAGGGCGACCATGTCAGAAACCCATACGGCAAAATAAATGGTCCGCGCCTACATGAAGGGATCGAGCTGGATTCCCGTGGAGCGCCAGTGGCCATTCACTACGCAAAGCAGCATCCCGGTGCTGGATATTTCAGCCCCGACTCATACAATACAGTCCGCATTCCAATTCGTGGACCAAGGTCCGGCTCTCTAAATGTTTTACATGTATATAAGATGATCCGACCAGGTCAGTATCGCGGTGAGCCCTGGCTGGCTGCCGTTGTAGAACCCATAGTTCAGCTGACAAAATATAAAACTTCCGAGGTCTATTCGGCCATTCTTGATTCAATGCGAACCTTTGCATTAAAACGCGATCTGGGTGCAGGTTCAATTTATGAGGATGAGAATGAGCGAGGGGAGATTCTAAATCCTCTAAGCTACGGTGGAGTCCTTGAGCTCGACGAGGGCGAAGATATAATAAATTTCAATCCTGCGCGGCCAAATCCAAATTTTTCTGCATTCCTCGAAGGGATCAGTGTTGAAATCGGATCTGCTCTCGGCTACGGATCAGAAACAATCCGAGGTCTGTTTTCTGGTTCGTTTTCAGCATCCCGCGCGGCAATGCATAAAGCCTGGAGATTCATGCTGGTTGACCGGTTATGGATCGCAACCAGGTTCAACAAACCAATTTTAACAGAACTTATAACGGAATCTGTTTTACAGGGCCGCATTCGCCTGCCTGGTTTTCTGGACGATTATCGCAAGCGGATGGCCTATCTCGCAGGCGATTTTATCGGTCCCGCACAAACCCAGCTGGACCCAGCGAAAGAGGCGCTTGCATGGCAGATCATGGTTGCCGAAGGATGGGCTACGGATTCGGAGGCTACTACAGCGCTAACCGGAGGAGATTTTGATTCCAAACTGCGCCGACGTCGCCGCGAAATCAAAAAAAAGCGCGAAGCAGGCCTCATCGAAAATCCAACAAAACACAAAGTCTCTATCGATACAAATTCGAACCCGGATAAAGCGGATGAGAATGCAACGGATAACTCCAGCAACATCCGCGAAGGTATCATTGTATCCACATCAAATGATGAAATCGTTCGTAGCATGAAACGTCCCGAAATGCTTCAGCAGCTTTCTCTATTCAAACACGAAATTATGGCCGGTGTATCATGAGTATAATGCAACGATTCAAATACGCTAGAATTTTGGCTGCTCACCGGGGTGAGCCATGGTTTGGACAAATCGAGTGGTTTAGCGCTGTAGAGGATATCATTCTGAACGGTGGCGACCTCGAAGCCATGCTCGATCGGAAAGGTAAGACTCCGGAATATTCCATGTCTATGCAGATCCGAGACGGAGTGGCAATTATCCCTGTCATGGGGCCTCTGCTGCGAAGAGCAAGCGGTTTACAGGAGGTTTCAGGGATCGCCAGTTACGAGCGTATCAATCAAGACCTGCAGAATTCGCTCAAAGATGACAGTATAAAGGAAATACTGCTCTGGGCAGACGGTCCTGGTGGACATGCGAAAGGGATGTTAGAACTGACGCGCCGTATTCGATCCGCAAATACAATTAAACCTGTTTATACTCTATTCGATGGATTCGGTGCAAGCGCAACCTTTGGAGTTGGGATTGGAGCAGGACAGGTTTACGCTACCGAGGATGCCCATGTTGGCAGCGTTGGTACACTGATATCGTTTGATAAAGAATCAAATTCGACTGTAATAGTTTCTGATGAATCTCCGGAAAAATATCATGATCCGAATACTCCGGAAGGGAAAGCCGCATGGAAAAAACACCTGAATGTGTTGACTCGGCAATTTACGGATATGGTCGCAGAAATGAGAGGTACAACACCTGAGAATGTCAGAGCCAATTATGGTAAAGGCGACATCGTTTTTGCATCTGATGCACTACAAAGAGGCATGATTGATGGAATTAGCAATCTGGAAGGAATGCTGGATATGATCATCAGCAAACGAAATAATAATACAGGAGCAATGTCTATGTCTACAACTAACGGACAGACTACCGAGCAGCCGAAAAACGGCGGTGATGGAAACACTTCAGAGCAGACAAACTCTGCCAGCGGCGCCGGCTCAGGAACAGATACAACCTTACCGGATCCGGCGGCTATGGAGAGACAACGAGTCGCGGGAATCTATGCGACTGTGAAGGAGTTTTTCCCCGGTAATGAGGGTCATCAGGTCGTAATTGCAGCGGTGCAGGATGGCACGTCTACGGGTGATCAGGTTATGAAATCGTTGCTTCGCGCTGAGCAGGAAAACATTGGAACAAGCCTGCGTAACCGTGGGCAGGACAAGCAGGAATTGAATGGTGTCGGCACTGACTCTGAGCAATCAGGTGAGGATGAGCCCGGGGCCGTTGCGAAACGAATGGCGGCATTTGTAGCAGAGCAGAAGGGAATTAAGTAATCAACTGGAGATTAGTTACGCAATGAGTGAAACTATAGATCAAACATATGACAATCTAATAGCTGGCGATTACCCAAAACGTACAGAAGGAGTAACGCTGGCATCCGGACAGAATCTCAAGCGAGGTGCTGTACTCGGAAAAATTACCGCATCCGGTAATTATACATTGAGCGAATCCGCCGCAGCTGACGGATCTCAAACTATCATACGCATTCTTGCAGAAGACTGCGATGCTTCAACTGCAGATACGCCAGCAATGGTGTACATTAGCGGAGAGTTTGCAGGTTCTGAACTGACAATTGGCACAGGCCATTCGCTGACTACTGTAAAGACAGCATTCGATCTTACGCCTGTGATAATCAGGTAAATGGAAATAATAAAACGGTAAGAGGGTAAAATGCCAGATTTTAATAGTACTACTACGATGATGGAAGCGGTCGTTCAGATGCCACGAGCAAAGACGTTCCTGCGTGATACGTTGTTCACTAATATCAAACGCTCGTCCACTAAACATGTCGCGCTTGATATCGTTAAGGGAGGCCGACAGGTCCCACCATATGTTTCCTGGAGATCCAACGGGTCGCACATGAAACGCGGAGGATTCACAACCAGAATTGATGAGGTTCCTGCATTGAAGCCTTATCGTTCCCTTGACCTTGATGATCTTATGTCAAGACTTCCCGGCGAAGGGCTTGGAGGAAGGAAGTCTCTGCAGGCAAGAAAGGAAGAACTTCGCGGAATGGATCTTTTCGAGCTTGATGAGATTATTACTCGTCGCGAGGAGGTTCAGTGTATAGAAGCAATTACAACAGGAAAGGTTGTTGCTGTAGGTGAAGGCATTTCGTTGGAAGCAGATTTCCAGCACAGTGACGATAACAAAATCCAATTGATTGGCACTGATGCTTGGAGCGATACAGTAAATTCTACACCAATTGATGACCTTGAGGGATGGGCAGATCTCATAATTAAATGGGGTTTAACTCCCGACATGGCATTATTCGGGAAGAATGCTAAGAAATTGTTTAAGAAAAATCAACAGGTTGTAGCTGAACGAAATATGTTCAATAATCCTGCAACAAGGTTCAAATTTCTCGATCTTCCGGAGGGAGCCCGTCAATTCGGTGAGGACGATCAATCGAGATTATCGCTCATTTCTTACGGTGAAACCTACCTTGATGATTGGACAGACCCGCAGAATCCGGTAACGAAACCTGCTATCCCTGATAACATGGTTGTTATTCTGGCCTCAAAGGCTCGTTACACACGTAACTATGGAGCGGTAATGCATGAAGATTCTCTGCAGCCTGTCTCCAGATTTCCGTTTGTTTGGAAATCCGAAGATGGGTCACACTCCAGTCTGACTATGCAATCACATCCGCTCATGTCCCTTGACCAGCCGGATGCAGTCGTTATCGCATACGTGCAATAACAGGGAAATTAATCAAATGCCCGGTTATGCCGGGCGTGGAGTTATAATATGAAAGTAAATCTTAAATGCACATTAAAAGGAAAAAAGCGAGGCATTCAAGAAATGGATGACAAGCTTGCAAAAGATCTGATTGCCAAAGGGTTCGCTGAACCTGCTGAAGAGAATGCACCACAAACGGATAATGCTGAAAGAGGTTCAGGGGCATCAGTGGAAAAAGCAAGCAAAGAACAGGCAAAACGTATTACCGAACTGGAGATGGAAAACGCTGCTTTAAAAGACGAAGCAGAGGAAAATGTTCTCCGAATCAAAGAGCTTGAAAAAGAGATCAAGGAGAAAAATCTCCGAATCGAAGAGCTCGATAAGCTTCTCACACCGGCAGTTTCAGCCAGCCAGGATGCCGAAGGAAAGAAGAAAACGGGGCAGGGTAATTAATCCAATACGGGGCTGAAACATGTCCATAATCGAAGATCTTAATAGCGAGACATCAGAACTCCTCCTCGAAGCCGGCGCGGTTGTTCCGATAAAGACGGGGACGATGGAACAATCGTCCCTGTTTCTCGCGATCGTAGATTCTGACTCTGCGAAGGAGGGTGTGTCGGATTATCCAGGCACATACCGCTATTTTGGGGAGATCATACTGGACCCGTCCACCGGGGACGGATGGATCGATCCAGTAAGCGGAGAAGAAATTATAATCAATGGCAACTCGTATGTAGTTGAGGATTGCGTAAACGATAACGGGCTGGTTTATATTAAATATGTGCTAACACGAACATGATAGAGTTACAGGCAAACATACAGGAGATAGAGGAGGCGATGAGGATATTGTCTCCGGCGCAGGTAAAAAAACTGACGTTTTCTGCATTTGCTAAAGCCGAGCGTGAAATGAAAACGGCAGCCTCTGAGCATATCCGCAAACATTACACGATCAAGGTTAAGGATTTCAAAAAGTATATTAAATCGCATATAGATATGGCCAACATGGCTGTTGAACTTCGTGGAGACGGTCCTGGTTTCCCGATGGAAAAATTTGCACATAGCCCAAGAAATCCACAGCCTGCCCGGCGGGGATATAGAGTCCGCGTAAGCATGGAGAGAGGCAAGTCGGAGGCGCAACCGGGTCATATATTCGTTGCCCGGATGAAGACCGGTCATGTGGGTATCTACAAACGGGACGGGGATAAGCGGTTGGGTATATCAGTTGTGTATGGAAAGTCTGTCAGGGCAATGCTTTCAAGTTCTGATGCGGAACGTGAAATACTCAGTCGTGGATCTCGAGTATTTCAGGAGAACTTTGATAGTAACATGCGCCGGGAAATCGGTCTATGATGCTGCAATTATTTAATGATCTGGAGTTACGCTTGAAATCGGCTCTCTCCGGGATGCTGTTTAAGCGTTTTGGCAGCTCTGAAAAAGTTCAGATGGATTTCATTCAGGGATGGCTGCCAATGAAGCGAAATCAGGATAAAGGTATTTATCCTCTAATATTAATTCAGCCACGGACCAGTAACTCGCTGATGGGAGCAGCGAATGCGGCATCCGATGGGGTAAAATTGATTGTTTGCATTTATAATGATGATCCTGTCGCAGGCACGTTTGATCTTATATCAACCTGCGAAAAAATATCAGATAACCTTGAAAAACGACGGCTGATCGGGAATCGATTTCGTGTGGAAAAGGCGTCAATCGCATATTACGATCCGGTGCAAAACGAGCACGAAGCACTCATAGAACTGGATTTTTCCTCCCCTATGTATGAGGAAGAGTCAGATTTAGTATAAGGAGAAAACCATGGCAGAGCCAGCAAAACAAGATCCGGAGAAAGGCAGCAATGCAAAAAATGCAGCGCCGCAATCGCCATCGACACAGAATCCGGGCCAGCAGAATAAGCAGGAGCCTGCAAAGCCAAAAACAGAAACTCGTGTGCGATATCTGTACAGGGGGCCATCGCTACACGGGCTGCGGTTCGGACAGATCTATATCGGCCTGCCGAAAATATTCTCGAATGCTATTAAACGCGTGGACTCCGGAACACGAGAGGCAGTTCAGAAAAAACTGTTCGTAGATATCTCAATGCTAAAACCGCGAGAGATCACATCGATCACCACTTCGCCACCCGTTCATGAAAAGAATTTCGATGCAATTATGCGCGGCGAGAAATTGCCGAAAAATTCGCCTGAAGAAAAAGACGAAGCAAACGACAAAAAGTGAGGAAAATTGTAAATGTCATATCAACACGGTGTAGTAACATCTGAATCGGCAACGGCATTAAAACCGCCGGTAAAATCAGAGTCCAGGGTGCCTGTCTATCTGTTTGCTGCAGAGCTGAACCTGGCAGAGAATCAGGATAGTGTAAACAAACCGGAACTGCTCTATTCACTCACAGACGCTGCCAAAAAATTCGGATTTTCGTCTGAGTTGGACGTCTCAGGGAAATTCATGTTCAACGCGAATGAGGCAATAGACGCACACTTCCAGAAATTCGGGGTAGCTCCGATCATCGGGATTAATGTTCTCGATCCGGCTGTGCACAAAACAAATGTTCTGGATGCGGCTGTGTCGTTGGTGCAGGATGATGTAACAATCTCTCTACACGGGATTATGAGATCCAGCGTCGTCGTTAAATCCAGCGATGGTCAAACAACACATGTGCTCGATACGGATTACACTCTCGCATTCACAACTGACGGACACCTGAAAATATCCCGTGTAACGGGTGGGGCTATCTCTGCCAGTGCAGACCTGCGCGTTACATATGACAAACTGGATCCATCTCTGATCACAGCGGCAGACATAATCGGCGGTGTGGATGTGGCAACCGGGGAAAAAACAGGTCTGGAGGTTGTTTCTCAGGTATTTCCATCGTTTAGAATTGTTCCCGGTGTCATCCTGACTCCCGGATTTTCGCAGGATCCGACGGTTCGCGCGGTGACATTGGCAAAATCCCGTGATATCAACGGGGTTTTTCAGGCTCTCATCTACAGCGATGTGGATACGACGGATGCAGTAGAATACTCCAGTGTTCCAGCGTGGAAAAACGACAATAACTATATTGCTGAAAATGAGATTCTCTGCTGGCCCATGGTTGCGCTGGGCGATAAAATATATCACCAGTCAACGCAAGCGGCTGCACTGTCTCAACTGGTTGACTCAAACCACGACAGCATTCCGTATAAATCGATTTCAAATGAAAACCTGCAGATGAATAAGGCCTGTCTCGCTGATGGTACAACTGTCCTGCTCGGTCTGGATGAGGCTAATTATCTGAATGGGCAGGGGATCTGCACATCTTTGAATTTTAGTGGAGGATGGAAATTCTGGGGAAACCGCACATCCATCTATCCATCCAACACGGATCCCAAAGATGCGTTTCATGCGAACAAAGCATTGTTCTATTTTGAGCGAAACCAGCTTATATTGACCTACTGGGGAAATGTTGACGATCCGTCTAACCTGAATCTGATTCGTAGTGTTGTAGACTCAGAGAATACAAAACTGGCCGGTTGGAGATCTGCAGGATATATCGTTGGCGGGGAGATTGTTTTTAACGAAGAGGACAATCCACTCACTGAGCTTATAGACGGACAAATTAAATTTTCCATTGGCATCGGTTTCGCCGGACCTGCGAAGGTCATCTGGTTTGATCTGCATTTCGATGTGTCTCAGCTGGCCGCATTATTTGGTTAATGGAAAAGCCCTCTTCGGGGGGCTATGAAATAATACAGGAGCATTACAAATGAAAACTATTTCCGTTTTGACTGCATTCAAGATCTACGATGCAGGCAATAGCCTGGTTGGCGTTGCCGATGTCACTCTCCCAAAAATCGAGTTCGAAAAGCTCGAACAAATGGGAGCAGGCATCGCCGGATCATTCGAACAGGCCATTCCCGGTCATACAAAACCAATGTCCGCATCTATTAATTTTCATTCGCTGACGGACAGATCATCATCATTGCTGAACCCATCGCCGAAACAAATTACAGTTCGAGGATCTCTCCAGGAGACAGACACGGCATCGGGTGTTGTATCGGACATCCCTCTCGTTGTAAAGATGACAACGACACCAGTCAGCGGCGACCTCGGTAAGATTTCACCAGGTTCAAAAATGGATACGAAATACGACGTCAATGTTCAATATTTGAAGGTCGACCGTGATGGGAAGAATGTTATCGAAATTGATCCGGCCAACATGAAATGCAAAATTGATGGGGTAGACGTTCTCGAACAGGTTCGAGCAAATATCGGATAAGGGGTAAGCAATGGAATCTGAAAACATATCGAACGAAACAAATTCCCTGGCTGTCAGTGAGCCAATCCGGCAGCAAACCGAGGCTCCTGCAAAAAATGCAGGAGCTAAAAAAACAACCGGGAAATCCTCAAGGTCGAGGAAAAAACCTATTGAGCAATTTGAAGAATCGCTCCGAATTCATGGCGGAAAACGGGCAATCAAGTTGCAAAACGATGCAACGTTTGATGGCGAACCTGTGAGCGAAATTGTGCTTGATTTCAGGAAACTGACAGGTCGCGCGATCGTAGACATCGAAGATGAGTATGCTGCTGATGGGCATCAAACAGCATCTATTACACCGGAGACCAGCCGTGGTTACCTGGCGTATGCTGCCGCGCATGCCAGCGGTTATCCTGTAGATTTCATCATGGATTTGATTGGTGTTGATTTCACAGAGATTACCAGCCAGGTGAAACTTTTTTTGCTCGGCATCTCCCGCGTCACAACGGAGGACACGGGGGAGACAGTTCCATCTCCGGACGAATCATAGAGATCAGCACTGGGCTGGCAGAGGCAACAAATACATCTGTCGAATATTACGAATCGTTGCCGCTTGATAAATTGCAGCAACGACTGCAAATTGTAATAGATAGACAGGAGCGACAACGAGCAGAAGCGGAGGCAAATCGGTAATGGCAACAGCAAATGAGATATTATTTCGTATAGCGGCCAGGACTGATCCGTCGCTCAATAAAACACTCACCAGCACATCGGCTACGATCAACTCTCTGGGAGACGAGATCAAACACCTCAACAATGCCAGCGGGCAAATCGACAAATACAAGCAGCTCAAAAAAACGATTGTAGAGAGCGAAAAAACATACCAGTCTGCTCAGCACAGAGTAGCACAACTGGCACGTGAAATGCGGGAAACGGATAAGCCCACTCGCAAAATGAAGGCCGAGTTTGACCGTGCCACAAAAGAAGCAGGAAAACTAAAGACCGCTTTGCAAAACCAAAAAATCCAGTTACACGATGTTCGCGGCGAACTGGACAAGGCTGGCATTTCAACAAAAAATTTCAGCAAGGCTCAGGCAGCCCTCGAGGCACAATCTGAAAAGCTCGCGAAAACACAGAATCGACTCCGCCAGCTGGATCGCAAGCAAACGGCCATAAAGTCCAGAAAGCAAGAAGTTCAGGGCAAAATGGCCGGAACTGCGGTAATGGCCGGTGGACTGATTGCCAGCGTTCTGGGAACGACAAAAGCTTACGGCCAGATTGCCGATGCACAGGGAGAAATCGCATCCCTCGGGATTTCTCCGGAAGGCATCAATCAGATCACTGCTGCAGCCAAGCAATTTTCTAATCAATGGGCTGGCACCACGGCACCTGAATTCATTCGTGCAAGTTATGATATAAAATCCGGGATTGCCTCTCTTTCGGATGTTGCTGTTGGCGAAATGACAAAAATCGCAGGCATCACTGCCGTTGCTACAAAATCATCGACTGCAGAGATGACATCTCTTTTTGCCAAAGGGTATGGGATTTATCGTAAACAGTTTAACGACTTTGGTCAGGCAACAATAGATGGTTGGGACAACCTATCATCTGAAGAAAAAGACATTAAGTTTGGCAAGTATTTTTCAGCCGGGATTTCATCTGCTGTTCAGATGTTCAGAACAGATGGTTCGCAGATGTCGCAGGCGCTTTCAACGCTGGGAGCAGACGCAACAACTGCCGGGCATTCCTATGCAGAGCAGCTGGCTGTACTTGGAAGCCTGCAGCAAACAATGAGCGGTAGCGAAGCTGCGACGAAATACCGTGCCTTCCTGGATAAAGCAGCATCTGCCGGTGATAAACTCAATCTGAAGCTTGTCGATGCAAATAACAATCTACTCTCAACGCCAGAAATACTAACCCGATTGAAGGGTAAATACGGAGATACTTTGGATGCTATGGAGAAGCAGGAATTGGCAAAAGCCTTTGGAACGAAAGAGGCTGTGGCAATGATCAACCTGCTGTATGGCGATATAGGTTCACTCCAGGAAAATATTGATTCGCTGAACGGGTCATTGCAGGACGGCACATCAGTTACGTTAAAAATGGCAAATGCGATCAATGCCGGCCCAAATAAAGCTATGGCACTGATGAAGCAGAGGACGTTCAATGTTGCAGCCTCTATGGGAAAACTGCTCACGCCTGCAATCATGGTTGTTGCCTCCGGAGTTGGGTATCTCTCCGGTGGTATTGACTATCTAATTAATAATTTTCCGGTTGTTACATCCGTTGTCGTTGGGCTTGGTGCAGGCTTCATCGCTCTTCGTGTTGCACAACTGGCATATCAATGGTCCTCGTTGCAAGTCAAGGGTACATTAACGGGTGTCCAGATCGCGATGACACGAATGCGGGTTGCACTCTCCATGTCGAATGTGCAAATGAGAATCGCAGCGGTTCAAGCCAGGCTCATGGCAGCAAAACAGATGGTTCTGCGCGGTGCGAACATGGCAGCCGCCGGAGCGCAATGGGTGATGAATACGTCCATGTACGGTTTTCCGCTTGTCTGGATTCTCGCAGCCATTGCTGGCGTCATAGCAGGTGTCTGGTTGCTGGTTGATAACTGGCAGACTGTAACCGGCTGGTTTACATGGGGCTATGATAAGATATCTGGTATATGGAATTCTATTGATAGCGATACGCAAAATTCAGTCCTATCCATTCTCGCAGTTGTCGCTCCGTTCATCGGGATTCCTCTGTTAATTGCAAACAACTGGGATTATGTAAAAACAACCATGGCCGATACCTGGCAGACTGCCGTAGGATGGTTTATGTGGGGTTACAATTGGTTTATGGGGATCTGGGATTCCATGGGCAAGGGCACTCAAAATGCGATCCTCGGCATTATCACTGTATTCGCTCCGTTTCTGGGCATCCCTCTGCTGCTCGCAAACAACTGGGACTGGTTCAAACAGAAATTCGGAGCGATCTGGCAGCAGATAGAGGCATATATTCCGGATTGGGCAAAATCTCTACTCGGCATCGATTCAAAATCATCGTCGGCGAACATCTCCGGTATGAAAGTAGCAAACAACGAACACGCAACCGCGAGCATGGCCGATGCCCTGGGCATGGGTGGTATGGACAAGGGTTCTGTTTTACAGAAGCTCGGAGTAACTCCGGGGGATGCGAAAGGACCAGGGGCCGGGCCGTCCGGGATTTCTCGACCTCGCAGTGGTTCTGAGGTAAAAGGTCCGGATTATACAATAAACATCGAACAGACAATTAATATGCACGGGGTTGCGAATAAACAGGACGTGCAGGAGGGCATGGACCAGGCAAACCGAAATCTAGAAAAAGAGCTGGACGATGTAATTAAACGTAAAAAGCGAACGAAATTCGAGGTCGCATGAGCACTGAGTATTTAGAGCCATATACGACAACAGCCGGAGACACGTGGAGCCGTATCGCAAAGCGTGTTTATGGCAACGAGATGAAGGTCCATCATCTCTACAAAGAGAATCCTGATTATATCGATGTCTGGAAATTCGATGCTGGTATTACGATTCGCGTACCTGCAATACCGCAGGAATCTAAAAACGTTCCCCCCTGGAAGCGAGGATAATGTATGTATCAGGGCAGAAGAGCCAGAGTCAGTATAGTATACGAAGGGAAGGATATCACGATATATCTGGCCGGTCATATAAAATCGTTTGATTTTACAGATAACTCAGACGGTGTTATAGACGATTTTACCCTCACTTTGCACGACAAAGAAGACCTGTGGAAAGGCGATTGGTCTCCTGCGAAAGGCGATAAAGTTCAGGCTAAAATTGAAGTTCAGGGCGGTTCCGATCATGAGAACAATGTCACGGGGGTTCTGGATTGCGGAGAATTCTGGGTGGATGCCGTGAAATATTCCAGCCCGCCATCCGTTGTGAAATTATCAGGCAGAGCCCTGGATGATACGTCAAGTATTCGCTGCGTGAAAGAGTCAACCAGCTGGGAGAATACAACTCTCGAGCAGGTCCTATCTGATGTAACGGGGAAGCACGGCTATGATTTTCTCTACGAGGCAGCTGAAATCACATACAATCGAATCGAGCAAAACAAACAGTCCGGCCTTGCATTCCTCAAAAAACTTACTGAGGATGCCGGGATGTATATTAAACTCACCGGCAAACAGGTTGTGATCTATGACGACGAATTTGTTAAATCATCGGATTCAATATTTAAGCTTCGCAGAAACAATATGACCGGATACGATTTCGATACGGATAACGAATCGTATTCATCATGCATTGTGAAATTCAAAGACCCGGAAACAAATAAAACAATCCAGGGGAAATACAATGACCCGGATATTGCAAGCTGCAAAACGCTGACAGTAGAGCGTAAGGTCGCTGATATTGGAGAGGCAATCGATGTTGCCCGTCGCGAATTAAAGAAAGCAAATCGCAGAGAATACAATGGCAGCTGCAAACTGCCTGGGAACGTCGTCGCTGCAGCTGGTTCCGTGTTTGAATTGGATGATTTCGGAAACTTTGCAGGGAAATACATGATCGATGTTGTAAAACATTCAGTCTCAGGTATTTACACTGCAGCACTCGAGGTTCATCGGGTTTCACCGGCGGTGGCCAATGTCTGAATTTGATCGAGTGATGGAACGACTGGACGCCGTAGAAAATTCCATGCAGCGCATGTTTCGCTGGGGAAATGTTACATCCGTAGACGAAATTACAGGCTGGCTCCGTGTGCAATTTGAGGATCTGGATGAGCAGGAATCCGCAACAGTCCCGTTTTTCACTCCGAACTCTAAAAATAGAAAAGTCTGGAATCCACCGGAATCTGGAGACCAGGTTGTATGTATCTTTCCTCCATCCACACAGGAGAGGGGAGGCGGGTTCGCACTTCCAAGCTGGTTCTATGAGGGAATGAAGCCTCCATCTGAGGCGACTCCGACAAATACTGTTACAAAATATTCTGATGGTGCAACCTATCAATATGATCCTGTTGAAAAGCAGCTCACGATTCGTCTGCCAGGGGATAAGGATTTCACAATTGATGGAAATGTAATAGAAAATATAAAAGGAGATTTTACAAAAACAATCGATGGCTCTGCTTCCATAACAGGGAAAAGCGGCATCGATATGGATGCCGGAAATGGCGGGGCCACCGCAAAGATTGGGACTAATGGCTATGTCTCCCTTTCCAATAAGTCAGAGGGCGATGCATCGGATTACGCAGTATTGTTTAATAAATTGGACACCTGGTGGACTAATGTGATGGAGCAGATTGGAACGCGAATTATTGCTGTGTTTAATAACCACAGCCATCCGGCGCCAGGATCTCCACCATCATCGCAGATTACACAGGGTCCGGATGAGCCGCTCGATGACACAAAGTCCAAAACTGTAAAGTTGAATTGATTTTCATATACAATGTCGCAAAGAAAATGTACAGAAACTGCATATGAGTGCCTGTATCTGTCGCATAATTTTTGACATAACTCACCACAATATATAAAATACTCCTGATGATTCTGGGAGCACTCGGCACATCTGTATTTTCTGTGAGCCCTTCGCGTATGGTATTATTCGACAATATGCAACGAAAAATATCTGCGCGATGGGGCCAGCACGATGTGCATATGGCCAACCCCGTTCTCGAATTCGAGGGACCGGCTGCTGACACAGTATCCATGGACATAACATACGATTCGCTGAATGGGACATTACCAATAATCGAACTCGGTATTCTGAATATGCTCATTGAAAACGGCGTTGTAGTGCCTCTGTTGATTGGGCCGGTATTTCTGGGCATGTTCGCCATACAATCATCCACGGAAAAATGGCGAAGGTTCGGCCGTTATGGAATCGTGCAGCGCATTGAGGTCAGTGTTGATTTGAAAAGAGATAATTTTTCTATTATGAGCAAATTAGCGGCAGGGTTTTGATGAGCGCACTGATTCAATTCGCACAAACGGATCGAGTACAGCGAATTCTACAGAATATTAGAACACTCCTGTCCACGATCGAGGGATCAGTCCCGCTCGACGAGAGTTTTGGAATTTCGCCAGATGCCATCGACCAACCACTTCCAGTAGCACAAATGAAAATTTCCAGCGATATAGCAGTAAAACTGCAAATATACGAACCACGTGCAATCATTAAAGAAATCAAATTCACGGCAAACCATGATGGCGAAATGGTTCCGTCTGTCACTGTGCAGATATCAGATAGCGAATACACAGTTCCCGGAGGTGCTGCATGAGTCTCATAGCGAACCTCCCGGAGGTGGAATTCATATCAACAGATACTGATCAGATTCTATCACGCATGATTGCGAAATATGAGAGTGATAGTGGTGTTACAGTTGACCCTGCCAGCCCGGATCGTTTGTTTTTTCTAACGTTTGTAGACGAATTAGCGCAGATTCGGGCAGAGTCCAACGATGCGTTAAAACAGAATCTGCTGGCATATTCCCGCAGTGCAATACTGGACCATAAAGGCGCACAGGTAAATACACCGCGACTGGAGTCTTCCCCATCGCTGGCTACTCAACAATTCACGCTCGGTGCGATGCGCGAATTCGACACAGTCATATCATCCGGAAAACGTGTTTCTGCCGACGGGAAGGTGTTCTGGAAAACACTTTCCGAATTAACAATTCCAGCCGGACAGATCAGTGGAACTGTAACAATAGAATGCCTCCTCCCCGGCAAAGAATACAATGACATGCTACCAGGACAGATCACAAAATTTGTAGATACAATTCCTTATGTTGTTTCAACGCAAAACACCAGCACGTCTAGTGGCGGAACCAGCGACGAAGAGGATGATCCGTATCGCCTTAGAATACATGAAGCCCCGGAGGGATTCAGCACTGCCGGACCGAGTGGGGCATACAAATTTTTCGCAAAACAGGCGAACTCACTTGTCGCAGATGTTTATCCAGTCACGCCAGCGCAGGGCTCCGGAATTGTGGATCTGTATGTCCTTCTTTCGGATGGCCAGATCCCAACTGCAGAGATCCTGTCTCAGGTAGAAGGTCACGTTTCTGCAGCAGAGAAGAGGCCGTTGACGGATAGCGTAACTGCGAAAGCTCCGACAATTCAGTATTATGACATTGGTCTGCAGTATACTA
>JBNKQE010000002.1:0-47159 GCA_050295715.1 Leptospirales bacterium | reverse complement strand
CTAATTTCCCTGTTCCATTTAGTTTATTAATATACAATCCAAAAGCTCTCAGAAGTTTCAAATACCCCTTATTGGGCGCAAGTCTTCCCATCATTAAAAACATTGGAATTGACATTGGCAATGTCATTCCAAATCGCGCTATAGTCTCTATATCAGCTTCAGTATTTTCCATTACGTCAGTCATGTGAAATGGACTTAATACGTAATGTTCAAGATGATCTGCCATTTTAATTAGTTCATTCGAGGAGTAGATTGAAGCTGAAAGAGTAATCGTTTCAGGAATTGACAGAAATTCGGAAATTTGATGACGACCCATTTCACAGCTATTCATGATTCCGCTGTGATAGGGTTTGAAATAAGAAGCCGGAGTTACATTATGGTATCTAAATATTTTCTTACCGGGAAATTTCTTGTAAATATTAAGTCCAACATCCCATGCAATTGCATGGTGATAAATCAATAAATCCTTGTTCGATACGTTTAGGCTTTTTAGAATTCGTAAGTGCTCAACTTTTTCGTTTATGGTCCATCCTTCACTTACAAGTGTTACATGATATCCTTTACTCTGCAGTGAATAATACATACCTCTGACATCATTTCCGAGAGCGTCATGATTGTCCAATCGTGGGGCGAGAATTATAATTCTATTTTCAGACATTACCGGACTTCCGTATTATTTCCGTATAGAACCAATTATGAATAAACGTTCGCTCTCTTCTGAATAGTGAATACAATTGAAGTAACAAAACTTTTATACGGAGTGGAAACATTAGCCAGTTCAACCTTGTCAGAAGTTTCTCTTCTCTCTTTTCCGGAAATCTCTTTAATAGAGATAAGAAAGACCACTCTAATACAGTAATATTTTCTTTACTCTGCAGCATATCTTTAAGCGTATAATGTTCTCTCATATCGAAATTCAAATAATTGTTTCTTTCAATCTCTGTTTTTGTTAACAGGTTTTGTTTTCGTATTTCAATATTCATTTTCGCAGTGTTTCGGATTGAATCTGTTGCTTTCATAGATATTTTCTCAATTATTTTTCATTTTCATCTACTATATACCCCTGTCCAATATTTTCGAATTATTCAACAATGTATATACAAAGTAAATCAATTTGATTTACAATTATTGCACATTCTGCAGGTTTGTATTATGAAACGTATTTATCATTCACTGCCTGAAACCGGAACAAAAGTGGGAATAGCATTCTCGGGAGGTCTGGATACACGTGCCGCTGTAGCCTGGATGTCCCAGGAGGGATTGTCCGTTCATGCGTATACAGCCGATCTAGCCCAACCTGATGAAGATAATGTGAATGATATCCCTGTTATTGCAAAAGAATACGGGGCTGCCGATGCTCAACTTCTTGATTGCCGTGAACCTCTGGCGAGGGAGGGCATTATTGCAATACAGTGCGGAGCGTTTCATATTGCTACTGCCGGCAGAAAGTATTACAATACTACTCCGCTGGGAAGAGCAGTTACTACAACTGCAATCATCCGTGCAATGAAAAAGGATGATGTCAATATTTTCGGAGATGGTTCCACACACAAAGGGAATGACATTCAAAGATTTTACCGATATGGCATAATGGTTAATAACAATCTTCGAATTTACAAACCCTGGCTTGATCCTGTCTTTGTTGAAAAATTTGGCGGAAGAAAGGAAATGTCAGAATTCCTGGAACAAATAGGAAAGCCATATAGGACTTCTGTTGAGAAAGCATACAGTACCGACTCAAATATGCTTGGAGCAACACATGAAGCAAAAGACTTAGAATTTTTGAATAATGGAATAAATATAGTTGAACCAATTATGGGTATCAAGTTCTGGGATTCTAATGTCAATGTCGATGCTGAGCGTGTAACTGTTACATTTGAAAAGGGAATTCCAGTAGCGATAAACGGTGAAAGAAAAGTTAATCTGTTTGAGATGGTTTTACTTGCCAATGAAGTAGGTGGACGTCATGGATTAGGAATGAGCGACCAAATTGAAAATCGGGTCATAGAAGCAAAAAGTCGTGGAATTTATGAAGCCCCGGGAATGGCATTGCTTCACATAGCGTACGAAAGGCTCCTGTCAATTATCCATAACGAAAATACTCTTGATCTTTACAACACTCTGGGTAGACGACTCGGGAGAATACTATATGAAGGTCGCTGGTATGACCCTGAATCAATGCTTCTTAAAGACAGCCTCAGCCGCTGGGTGGCATCTCCTGTAAGCGGGGAAGTAACGCTTGAATTACGTCGTGGTGATGATTACAGTATTATTAATACTGAAGCAGATTATGCAACATACGATCCTGAAAAGCTTTCAATGGAAAGGACTGAATCAGCATTCTCGCCTCTTGACCGTATTGGTGCTCTTGAAATGCAAAACCTTTCTATTACCGATAATAGAAATTTACTGATTAACATCCTGAATTCCGGAATTCCAATTGAAGGAAGATCCAATCTTCACTTACTGCCGGAAATTGAAGAGTAACAATTATATTAATTATATATTAGTATAATTGTTAAGAGAATTGTAAATACTGGGATTACCAGATAAGTAAAGTATACCAGGTGAGAAGGAAATTCTATCCTGTTGCGTATTGCAATTTTTCTAACAAGTAAATTAGAAATGTTTCCAAACACAGTAAAGCTGCCTGCAGTCATTATAATACTGAGCAGTGGTAACATGCTATTGTAATAATCTGGAGATGCAATCTTTAGATTATGAAATATTTCTCTGCGTGGTGTTAAAATCTTCAAATAATTAATATCTCCACTGAGGATTTCAGGTCGTGAAAATAATAATGTTACAGCTGAATTATCTCCTGCAAGTGACATAATCGCAGACATATACAAAGCATTCTCATGTATAAAATAGATTAATTCCGGATATGATTTAAATAATATTTTAGAACCATAGTTTGATATTGAAACAACCAGAATTGTAGCACACAAAATATAGGAAAACTCATCGATCCTGAAATCTTTCCAGAATGCTTTATTTAGAGTATTGGACAAAAGTAAAATTATGATTGCTGTGGAAAACAGAATAACTCCATACCATTCAGAAAATGATCCTTGATCAATAAAGTATACGCCCATGATTACAGCAATAGCTATAATACCTTTACCTATTCCTTTTACTATTATACGCGGAGTTTCCAGATACTCGACAACGTTTAATAACAAACTTTGCGGTACTGCCTGTCGTTGAATGGATCTATGTAATCTGTTAGCCAGATCCAGAGGTCGATCATATTTTATTGATTCATTGAGAGATGCCATTCTGTCAAAAATGTAAAATAGTAACAATAGAAATCCGGTAATTGCGAACCAGACTGGCATCATGTCAGTAAAATCACTAAAGTAATATCCTCGCAACAGTAGAATATAACTACTTTGATGCGTTAATGGATTTATTAACCCGGAAAGATTCGATACGACTATAATAAAGAATACTGGAATATGCTTTATTTTTTTTCTATTTGAATTCATCCGGAATAACGGATCGGCTAAAGCTACTGTAGCACCGATGGATCCTATTAATACGGCTGCTAATGATGATAAAAGCAAGAATATTGTATTAAGTGCAGGCGAGCTCTGAAAATTCGTTTTCAGTTTTATAGAACTTCCCAGCAAAAAAAAGAATAGAGTGTATAGAATAATACTTACTAATTCATATATGTTATCAAAAGAATTTGTTGATTTTTGAGAATACTCAAAATAGGTAATCATTAAAAGAATTATTAAAGTAAGTGATACATGTGACAGAACTCCTGAATTGCTTATATACCAGAGAATAATTCCAATAACGAATAGTAATAGAAAAAATGATACTGTATATATTATTATATCAGCCGATTGTATAGTATTGTCAGAATTGGCATATACAGTAATAACAGAAAAAAATAAAATTATTGCTAAAATATTTCTAAACATACATCATCCCTGACTGATTCTTATTGAATTATCGGATGATTTGAAAGGATGGGATACTTTTAAGTATTATTGCAGGGTACAGGAGGGCCGCAGCCCTCCACTGAGATTATTTTTTTCCCAGGAACTTCATCATACCACGAAGTTTTTTTCCAACTTCCTCAATAGGGTGAGATTGTCCTTTCTTCTGTAACTCTTTGTAATGAGGATAACCCTTTTCAGTGTCATCCATCCACTCTTTTGCAAAACGAGCTCCTTTATCTTTCTGAATATCATCCAGAACAGATTTCATATGAGCTTTTACATTGGAGTCAATCACACGGGGACCACGAGTTAAATCACCATACTCAGCAGTATCTGAGATGGAATACCTCATATTTGCAATACCACCCTCATACATAAGGTCAGTTATTAACTTGATTTCATGCAAACATTCGAAATATGCAATATCCGGGTCATATCCAGCTTCAGTCAATGTTTCAAAACCAGCCATAACCAGGTGAGCAAGACCGCCACAAAGGACTGCCTGTTCTCCAAAAAGATCTGTTTCAGTCTCATCTTTGAAAGTAGTCTCAAGTATACCTGCTCGTCCGCCACCTACAGCAGATGCATGAGCTAAAGCTCTATTTCGAGCATTACCAGTACCATCTTGATGAATAGCAATAAGAGCTGGAACACCACCACCTTCAGTGTAAACACGACGAACAAGGTGTCCCGGTCCTTTTGGTGCAACCATGTAGACATCTACATCAGCCGGTGGAACAATATAATCGTAGTGAATGTTAAAACCATGAGAGAAAACCAGTGCTTTGCCTGCTTTCAGGTTTGGCTTGATACTTTCCTCATAGATTTTAGCCTGAACCGTATCGGGTGCTAGAATCTGAATAATATCAGCTTTTTCAGAGGCCTCAGCCGGATTAAAAACTTCGAAGCCGTCTTCTTTTGCCTGTGCGGCAGATTTTGAATCAGGTCGAAGACCAATAATGACATTGAGGCCGGAATCTCGCATATTTTGTGCTTGGGCATGCCCCTGGCTGCCATAGCCAATTACTGCAACCACCTTATCTTTTAGGTATTTCAGGTCGCATGAGTCGTCATAGAATACTTGTGCCATAGTAACTTACTCATTTTTTTTTCCTGTTACCCTGACAACAAAATTTCAGTACGCTGAAATGAGAATAGTTTCCAGTTCAGATCGATCAACATCCCTCATTGCATTCTTAATTACAGCCAGTCCCATTGCCAGATCGGCAATACTTCTTAAATCGGCCTTCCTGATCTCAAAATCCGAAAGACGTTGAGGAAGATTTAATTCTGTGTATATTTTTCGGACTCCTTCCACAGCTTTAATAGCGGCCTCAATTACGGTAATATCTTTTATATCTTCATCAAGTGAGCGGGAAATCTGTATATACCTTCCTGCCGAAACAGTTAAATTAAAATCCATTACATGGGGTAATAGTATTCCCATTGCTAAATAAAAATTCAGTTCAGTTAGTGAGGAAATGGCGGTAGACAGAGCATAACATATACCCAGACCGCTGCTATTTTGTGCCATTCCAGCCAATAAACTGGCCATACACATATTATTCCTTGCTGTTGTATTTCCATGATCCTTACTGTAGATCATTATATTCTGCGAAATAAGCGAGAGTGCTCGTAGCGATATAGTTGAAGTTATCTCATTTGATGCTTTTGTAAGTATCGACTCAATAGAAGACGCAATTGCAGCAGCTGAAGCTCTTCCCATTTCACTTTCCGGTGCAGTTGTATTCAGTGCAGGATCAATCACTACTAAATTTGGAAATAATCTGTAATCTCTTATTTGAATTAAGGTATTGCCTGGAGCATCGTATGCTGTCATCATACACGATGTCTCCTCACCCATTGATGGAATCAGCGGTACATTAACGATTGGTAACGGATTTCTTTTTAACGGCAAAGCCGTACTGGGAAGATCAGCAGCAAATACTTCATTTGTGCTCAGAATTGCCATTGCTCTGGCAGTATTAAACGTATGCATAGAGCCGACAGCAACGATTATATCGGCTTTTGATTGTTTTGTAAAATGTGCTGCCGTATCCAGTTCAGCAAAATTTGGTCGATTTATCAGGTCATCATATACTATAGATCCGCTTATATGTCCATCAAGACTTCTTTTAATATTATCAATAGATGAAAGATTTGTATTTTCACTTTGAACAGAAACAATAATTGCACGATTCCCGAGGTCCTTAACCATACGGCCAATTTCACCCAGGGAACCGCGATCAAAATGTATTCTCGAAGGAAAATAAAACTGAGACCATTCAAATGACATTTTCAGTCCTCCGGGGTAGCATTGTCCAACGCCTCATTATTGCAATCTAAATCCTTGGTAATTTTTCTTCTTTTGCTTTCAACATTTATGAAATACGAAAAATATGGTCTGTATATATTTTATGAATCTAACCAATATCGACAGAAAAAGAATCGATCAAATTTATAATGCACTCACAAGAGCTAATATTCAAATCAAACGTGATGCTTGTGAACAGATCCTTCTCTATCATAATTATCTTCGTGAAAATAATGAAGATTTGAACATGACCCGGATACATAATTTTGATGCAATGATCAGAAAGCATTATATTGACAGTCTTATAATCTTAAATATCCTTAATGAATCAGGAATATCTTTACCCTCAACAATAATGGACCTGGGAACCGGTCCTGGTTTACCGGGAATTCCTCTCGCTATTGCAAATACAAATATTGAATTTATCCTGACTGAAGGTAGAAAAAATAGATGTGATTTTTTACGCGAGTGTATAAAGATTTCTGGAATCAAGAATGCAATTGTCGTGGATAAGAAAGTTAATTATGATTTTGACTATCCGGTTCCAGGAATAATAACAAGAGCCTTTTCAAACATTGCAGAGACGATTAGACGTACCGATAACGTCCTGGAAGAGAATGGTCTGCTTATCTTAATGAAGGGTCCAAATTGTGATCCAGAGATTCAAGAAACGGAAGAATTATATGGAGAAAATTACTCTTTAATTCTTAACAGATCATATACATTACCAGATTCAAATGATCGCAGACGATTGGTTGTATATCGTAGGAAATCACCGCGTGGTTCACTTCATGAGAAGGATCACCGTATATCGGAATACCCATTTCAGTTTATTGAAAGTTCATCCAATCCTCGTTTTAAGATCTGGAAAACTCTAAACTCCAGCAGAGGTATTAAAAAAAACAATCTCGCAATTGCTTCAGGCATTCGCATGATTTATGATATTCTGGATACAAAAATTACTTTATGTGATTCATTGATTTTTGACAGCGAAAACAGTGCATTACGATTTATTGAAGAGTGCCCTGTTGAGATCGATTTTTATAATAGAAAAATTCTCAACCTCAGTGTCCTGGACAAAAAACTTTTTTCGGAGCTGGATTTCAATAACACTGGTTCTCCACTTTTGATTCTTAATGTTCCTGAGTTTACTGAATGGGAGTCTAATTCTGATACTGATGGATTTACTCTTTTTTTGCCGCTCAGCGACCCTGAAAACCTCGGTGCTGCTCTTCGAACGGTAAAGTCTTTCCCGCCTGATCGCGTTGTTTTACTAAAAGAGAGCTGTCATCCATATTTACCAAAGGCTCTTCGGTCTGCTGCAGGAATCACACCGGGCATTGAGATCCTCTCAGGACCATCTCTAGATGAGCTTAAAACCTCAAAGCAGCTGTACTATCTTGATATGGATGGGGAAGATATTGATTCTGTAAAATTTCCCGATAATTTCTCATTAATAGTTGGTATGGAGAGCGGAAATATTGGAAAGATTTCCGGCAAGTCTGTAGGAATTCCGATGGCTGCCGGAATAGATTCTCTAAATGCTTCTGTAGCAACCGGAATTGCTTTGTATGAAATATCAAAAAGTAGAAAATTGAAATAATTTCTACTTATTAAGTCATAATTATTTCCGCAAAATATACAATGGCGTATTATTCTCTATTTTTGTTCGTATAAATAATCTTTTATTAACTTTAATTCCGAGCATTAACTGATAGAGATCAGTAATAATTGGACGACTTGAATAATATCCATGCCCCAGTCCCGCTACACCGAGTACAGGCTCATCAACTTCCTGGACATTTATCACGTCCATTCCTGGTATTTTAAAACAACTGCCGGCCCTTTTTCTTTTGTTTACAAGTTCAGATACATTTAATGCGTTATCGGAAGGTGAACAATAAAGAGTTACATGATCTGCCATTTCCACAATGTTCGGTGCAAGATCTTCAAACGGGCCTACAGGGAAGTCTGGTGCATTCATTATTATTCTCTTAAGAATATGTTTTCGATTTTTATAGTGCAGATTTGTTAATGCAGGTATTACAACTTGATGACCCATCGAATGAACAATTAAATGAACCGGTCTTTTAACTTTTTCTTTCAATTTTTCGAGAAAATCTGCAAAATAATTTACCGAATTGGAAGCATTTACTGCATTATCGCTATACGTTTGATGCAGCATCATTTCTCCAAGAAAACTATCGCTACTGGATCCTGCCGGCCAACTATAAAGAACAACATCTCCATTAAATTTAAGATCATACTTTATTTGTGCGGAACGCAATACAGCTTCTTTGAAATCTACATTGAATCCATGAACAAATAAGATTATATCCCCACTCCCTTCATTCAAGCGATCAAACATAGAGTCATCAGTGACAGGAAAGAAATTTCCTGTCATAAAATAATTATCCGGACTATCAGACGGTGAATTTGAATATCCGAGACTTCCAACAGAATGATTTTCAGGCACATTTATTTCGCATATTCCGTATTGCAACTTATCCCCGGCAACATTATTATATCGCTCAGGTTCACATCTGGAAAAAGACTTTCCATTCATTTTTCGATTGGTTGCAAAGTATACAGGAATGATCCTGTTAGAATCCATAGGGTCACTTATTCGATCATTCAGTTGCTGCGACAAATCGGCACATGAATAAGTTAAGCTGAGTAGAAGTCCGATCAGGAATGTTATAATTTTCTTTATCATGTAGGTTTTATTTATTAGACTTATGGTTGAAAAGATTCAGCGCTTTTTTCTGCTGAATCTTCTAAAAGAACACGTTGCTCTTCACGTAAGTTTTTTACATTATTTTCAATTTCATTATAACGAACGCCAAGAATTGATGCGGCAAATATTCCTGCATTCTTCGCTCCGGCTGTCCCAATAGCCATAGTCGCTACAGGAACACCCCCAGGCATATTTACAATAGAAAGTAAACTATCGAGACCATTTAATTTTGATGTGTGAACAGGAATACCTATAACGGGTCTTGTTGTAAACGATGCTATTACCCCTGGAAGGTGTGCAGCTCCACCTGCACCGGCAATGAATACCTGCGTGCCATTTTCAGTAGATTGTTTTATATACTTGTGTAAATACTCCGGCGCTCTGTGGGCTGAAATAACTCTCCAATCATAAGATATACCAAGCTTTTTTAGCATATCGGCCGCGGGCTGCAATGTCTCACGGTCGGACTCGCTTCCCATTAGAATGCTTACTAAAAATATTCTATTTTCCACATAAAAATTATGTTTTTAGCACTATCCATGTCAATAATTATTCAGTAAAACGACATAAAGTGAAAATTATGATTACTTTTTTGATAGAAATGATTCTTTTTACATGAATGTGTAAATACAAAGCTAGAAAGATTCGATATAATATTAGAAGAAGACACTAGAGGAATCTATTCATGAAGAACGCTAATTCGAGCAAATTGATCAAAAAGTTATTATTTGCACCTGTATATATTTCCATGGCAATGCTCTCGACTGTTTTGTTTGCTCAAGAGCCGCAACCGGCCCAACCTGAGAAACAAACTGGAGAGGTTACAAAAATCAGCTTTGTCCCGGAAGCCCAACAAGATCCTCGATTTCATGTAACAGAACCAACTTTTGATATTCGCATGGATTCTCAGGGAAGGGGTGAAATCCTCGATGTTGTATTTGAAATTCAAAATAATACAAAAGAACGGGTAGATTTATATGGATATGTTATTGCTTTTCGGGAAACAGATGCTGTCGACAATGCTGCTCGAGGCTGGATTCCCTATCCCAGCTGGAGAAAGCATGATCCATCACGTTCGACATACCTTGTCCGAGGCATTAAAATTACACCGGTACAACTGGATCCGGATAGTATTTGGTCTGAAAATGACCCAGAATATACAAAAGTGCACCGTACAATCAATCGCTTAAAAACATCGGTCGGTTCAGCTGTACCAATTATGGATGTTCTGCCGCCGATGAGTTTCTACCTGAATGCCATTTCTAAAATCCCTGCACAGGGAGTAAAATTCTCTGTGTATGGGACCATGGGTCCGGAAAAAGGAAAAGCATTAGTAACGGATTACCTGCCACCTGACCAGGCTAAGAATAAAGAAAATTATGATATTTCTATTAATCATACTCATACTGTTGAACATTTTCAGAGGAAGACGATTTTTAGAAGTCATCATATGGCATTTTATACACCGAATTTCAAGATGTATAATATGGTTTCAGTGATTTTATTCGAAGCACAAAAGGCAGATACAAATCAGAATATAAGTGATTCGGACAAAGAAAAAGCAGAAGACTCAATCGTTTTTTACAGAACTTTTAAGATTAAAAGAAACCTGAAAATGCTTTGATACCACTTAACCGGCTGCAATATCGTCTTGTGGCCGGTTTCTCCCGCCTTTATTTCTTTTCAAAACAGGAATTGAGGAGAGTTCCTTGACTTTTCCTTTTTTACTCGATAAACCATTATTTTTTTTGTTACCAATTCCTTTTTGATTAAACCGCAATTGTTTTCTATCTTTGAAGTTCTTTCTTTCAGTATTTAAATCATGTATATTTTGAATTTTGCCAATCAATTCAGCACATATTTTCTCTAAATCTTTGCTGTTCTGTATTTTTATAATTATTTCAATATAACCATCAGAATGAACTCTAAATATTCCTGATTTCGAAGTCAGGAATTTCCACTGTTTACTATGAACTTGCATATTGATGAAATATGATGATATATTATCAGAATTTTTCATACATTCATTGTATAATACACCTGTGACATTATATTTTTTAATTTATTAATGAAAATGAATTGATAGTCATAAGTAGTTGATCTTTGGTTATTATTGAATAGGTCAAATAATGAACACCATAAATGTTAATGAAGTACTCTCTGGTAAAACTGTTAATCTTACTTTTCCAGGACTGATGGTATTTAAATTCAATATTTTATCAGGAGCATTGAACCGTATTTTTTCAGAGCTTGACATTCCTTTTATGTCAGAACCCGTACTTATAATTTTGCGGGAGCTTATTAACAATGCTTCTAAGGCAAATGCTAAAAGAATTTTCTTCAAAAATAATGCAATCAATATAGAT
The DNA here is from genome assembly GCA_050295715.1 of Leptospirales bacterium. Taxonomy (GTDB): domain Bacteria; phylum Spirochaetota; class Leptospiria; order Leptospirales; family Leptonemataceae; genus JBNKQE01. The sequence continues at coordinate 35,786 of JBNKQE010000002.1, read as the reverse complement.
AATGAAGAAGAATATACTTCTGCAATGAATGACTTCACAAATCTTCTAAAATACGATTTTGAAGACTTTTCCCGTCAGAATCAGAACACTGAATATTACATTAAAATATTTTTCTTACGAAAAAAGGATGAGTTACAAATTGCCGTAGAAAACAATTGCGTCCCGACTTCTGCAGAGCAAAAGAAAATTGAAGATCGTTTTGTATATTTTAGAAGTATGGCAAGTCTGGAATCTGCTTTTACAGATATGAGAGATAATTCAGAGGGAAGTGGTCTCGGTATTTTACTTTCATTGATGTTACTGAGACGAGCCGGAATGACTCCTGAAGAAAGCCTGAGAGTAAAATTTGATAAAGATACTACTCGTATAATTATTACAATCCCGCTACATTTAAGGGCTGCCGAATTTACAAATACGATTCGCGATAATATTATTACACGTATCGAAGGACTTCCCACACTTCCCGAAAAGATTTCACATCTTCTCTCTCTTTTTGAATCTGATAGTATATCAATGCAGCAGATTTCTCGTGAAATAGAAACGGAACCGGGTATTACAGCACAAATACTTAAAATGGTTTATTCAGCAGGTTATCTTAATCGTTTTAAAAATCCCAGCATGTTTGATGCTGTTAAGATAATTGGTCTTAACGTAATTCGCAATTTACTTCTTGTTTCTGGATCGCGAAATGTTCTGGCAACACGGTTTCACAGCAAGGAGCTAGAAACATATGGGAAAACAGTAACCGGGTCTCGTTTTTTGCAAGAAGGCTCTGTGGCGGAAATCGCCAGCTGGAAGATATAGCACCTGTTGCAGGTTTATTACATGAACTTGGACGTATTGTTTTAATATCAATGGAACCAACTTTAATCAAGCAGATAGATGACCTGCTCGGTGGAGAGAGAATCAGGCAATCTTCGGTTATTGAGGAAATTGAACTGGGAATAAGTCATCCAGAAGTGGGTTTTTTGCTGGCAGAAAAATGGAATTTTCCGGAAGCATTATTGCAAGCGATTCGTTTTCAGCAAAAACCTTTACAGGCACCCGAGAAGTATAGAGCTCTTATTTACAATGTGTATCTTGCCATTTGTATTCAGGAAGCTTCAAAAAATCGTTTTGATTTTCACTCGGTTGAACCCGAGGTTCTTCTGCAATACAATATATCCGATGAAAATGAATATTTAAAATTGGTGGATAGCTATAGTAATGCTTATGAAGCAAATCAAAAAGAGTTGGAAGATTCGAATAATTGAAATGTTTCACAATCCTGTATAGAATGATCTTATGAAATAGTTTTACTGTTTATTATTTTGTTTCTAATCTAATATTTTCATAAGAAAACCAGGCTTCAGTTTGATATATCCGAGACAGAATTACTCCCTGCTCTTATAAACGTGGTCTTAAATATACTTATTTAATAATTGTTGTTCCGAATGCTTTCGATAAACAAAACCTTCAATTACACTTTATTTAAAGAACAAGTTAAACTAACTAATTATTCCAGTCTTGAATCGGTTAGAGTTGACAAGTCCGTCCTTATACAATTTTCAAAGAATGACCTGCCTTATATTGATTACAATGGCAATCCTTTACACAGTAAATATGATCCATGGAAAGAGGCTGCCAGGCAGGTTAAGTCTATCGAATCAGAAAACAAAGATCTGTTACTGGCCTTTGGTGCGGGGCTCGGTTACACAGTTCTCAGTGCTCTGCAAGAAAATTTTTCTAAAGTAATCTGGATAGAACCTGACCTACAAATTCTTTACTATGCATTAGGATTCTTAGACTTTCGCGAGTATATTCGAAACGGTAGGTTGGAAATTTTTAGCTCTGTTCCGCAAGGTGAAGATCTTGATCTCTGGTTGAACAATATTCCTGTTCAGGGTACACATATTTTAATCAACCGTAATCAAGCGAAAATCAATCGATTTTACTCTGATATCGCTGATAAAATTGTATCGCACATAAACAGAAAACTGGTAAATCAGGCAACTCTCGCTCGATTTGATCTGGACTGGACGCGAAATATTCTGAATAATCTATTTATTCTAACCGGTGCAAACCCGATATCAAAGTTATTTGGAACCTGTATTGGTAAAAATGCGGTGATTACTGGTGCCGGACCATCCCTGTATAATTCTCTAGATAGCCTGAAAAATATTCGAAAGGAAATTTTATTGATTAGCGTTGATACATCTGTGCCTGTATTACAAAAAGTCAATATTGATCCTGACATTATCGTTACAGTTGATGCACAGCCGATCAATCGTAAATTTCTCGAATCATATACAGGTGAAGCAATAATTGTTTGCGATCCTACAACATCATATCACACCCTTCGTAACATTCCTCCACATCGATTATATTACTATTGGTCTCCTTTCCCACTTGCTGACTTGCTGTACAGTTCACTTAAAAATCATGTAGGAAATATTTCATTTGGCGGATCTGTCTCTACCAATGCATATGATCTTGCAATCAAGCTTGAATGTGATAAAATATATCTCATTGGGCAGGATTTGAGTTTTACTGATGGTCTGGCCCATGCTCGTGGTGCTGTTCTTGAGGAGAACCTTAACATTATCGAATCCAGAATATATCGTCGCGAGTTACATAATTATAGACAATTGTATGCATTACCGCCTCGGTATCTTCCATCAATTGATGGAAAAAGGATACGCAGCAATGATAAAATGCAAATCTTCTACAGATGGTTTGAAAATCGCTTCGAGAAAGATGTGCTTAATGGAATCAATGTTGTCAATTCTACGGTTTCAGGTGCTTTTTTCCCTGGAATAAAGCATGAGCCTCTACCGCCTACCACTGGTATTGAGTTTAAATACAATCCACCTGAACATGATTCGTTTACGATAAATGTGCAAGACTTCTTAGATCGCTTAATTGTAATTCTGGGTGAAATCAGGACATATCAAACTCATCTTACCAAAGCAATGCAAATTTCAAATCGTTTACTTGAAACTTCAAAAACATATTCTATAACTTATGAGATGAAATATTTTCTTAAATTCAAAAAAATGAGTGAAGAATTGGATGTAATAGACAACACCTTACTATCATTAAATAAGACAAATAAAATGATAGGTCCATCAATACAAAACACGATATTATTCATAAATAATAATTATGGAAATTTACTGAGTGAAGAAGAGAAACAGAATGAATTTATTGAAGTAGCGGCTAAGTCCAGGTTGATGTATAAAAGTCTTGAAAAATCATTACATATAATATCACGTTATCTGGAACGACTTATTTTTTATTTTAATTAGTTATCAATCAATTCCTGAATTCACATTGATACAATCCACCTGCATTAACATTTCCATAAACAAGTATCTCTTTTTCAAGATTCCCATAAAAAGCATTTACATATCCACTTCCGGAGCTCAATGAGTTATAAATCTTACTGGTTTTAGATCCCTCCCCGGTATACCCGATAATTACCCTGCCTCTTTTCTTCTTAGAAACCGGAAATTCTTTTCTGCCATCCGGATATGCTATGTAATATAATTTATTCCCCGAAGCAATTGAAAAATAAATCCCGTTAACTTCTATTCTATCAATAATGGAATACAAATTTCCGGAAGGACTCAGAGTTGTAATTTCATCGCTCACTCTTGACAATAGTTTTAATTGAGATTTATTATCTACAGTTACTATCTGATTGTAATTACCTGGAAGTTGCAACTGACTCCACTGCCCTTCAATCTCATAATTTAATGTATCATCAGTATATCTTTCAAATTTTGCGGCATCGCGAAATCGTAAATCTGATAATAGAATCAATCTATCATTTTCATCCACGTAAATATCTTTTATATATCCAAACTTGCTGTTCCGTATACGATTCGTAAATGTTAAACTTGCCGCTTTCATTTCAAAATATTCAATAACATAAAGACCTTTTATGGGTCTATTTAATACTACCATATACTCGTGTTTTCCCTTTCTAAACGCAGATAGCTTCATGGGATGAAATGGCAACTCATCTCGACCTGCAATAGAGAATTTATGAAGAGAGTTCTCGCTGAGGTCTTCGAGATATTTGAAATATATACTCCCCTGTTCCATCCATTCATCTGAGGGATCAGTCCTGGTGGTATTTTGTGCAGCAATCAGCAGTCTCGACCATCGTCCCTCCCCATAAGCTTTCATATCAAGAACAGCGGGAATATCAGTATACGATACGCAATTTTTCGGTGATTTCTCAGGTATACTATGACATCCGTTCAAAATAAAAAATATTATTATAATGCTTACGAATCTTTGCATATCAATTTTATTAAATGTTTCCATAGTATTTATTAACTATCCAATGTGGGTTTCCGGATCTGGCAGGAGCAAGTGTATAATCCCAATTCGAATAATAATCAGACCAGAATTTCTTGATATCATCTGGTATATCATCAATAGTATCTTCGAGAACAGAGACAACCAGTGGATCAAACATTGAAACAAGTTTTTCAAGAATTTCCGGTCGTGGGAAAATTACATTTAAGTTTAAGGTTAAATGATCAATTAAAAAGGGAAAAAACAACTTACCCGGTATCCACTTATTTCCGTAGAAAGAAAATATCTCAGTAAACTTTTCATTTACCGCTGAAAAATCAATATCATCAAACAGAATAGTACTCCACATATCTCTTTCAGTTCCAATCGGTGAAATCTTAAATATAGCATCCTTTATTTGCAGAGGAGTAAAATTTGTTATACTACCCTGGAAACTATCCCATCCTGATGAAGGAAATATTCTTGCCGTATAATATATTCTATTGGTTATAAACTGTGGAGTAATTCCCTGCCCGTGCGATGTTAATAATTCGTCCTCATTTGCGCCTCCCATATATTCTGCAGAAATTCTTATCTGATATGTATATGGTCTCTCATTCACATATAATTTTTTAATGAAGTGCAATTGACTCGAATTCTTTCTTGGCCGAGGTAAAGGCATTATAGAACAATTTGCAATAAAACCAGGAATTCGTTCGGTCAGTATATGTATGATTTTCTCTGCCTGCTCCTCGGTTATCTCTCCTGTATGAATTGATGGCCAGATAAAAGTATCATCAAATTGTATATACGGATGTCTGAATGTATCGATATGAATAGAATAACCTGACTTCACCGAGGAGGGTAAGTTTTTTAATAATGGATTTAATGATGATGTTTCTTCCGGAAGCATAGTATATATATGTTTAGTCTATGTGAAATACCGTGAAATCTTATTGACCGGTCATATTACAATCTTATGAATCATCGCATGACAAAAAGGTTAATTAACAAATTAGACAGATATGCGATCGAAAATCTCACAACACTTATTGTTGGAGTAACAGCTCTTGTCAGTTTTTTTTCATTATATTTCCATAGTGATTTAGGTATTATTTCGCTTGAGTCTTTCTTTTCAGAAAGATGGTGGAATATATTTTTTTTCCCATTTCGTGTCGGAGATGATTATATAAGTCTTCTAATCTACCTCTACATATTCTGGATGTTTGGAACTACGCTGGAACAGATAATGGGGCATGGAAAATATAACCTGTATATTTTATCCGGATTGATACTGGTAACGATTGGATCACTTATATTTCCATCTCAGATTGGAGTGCAATTTGTATATCTATCGGTATTTCTTGCCGTTGCTTATCTTGTACCGGATATGGAAATTTACATATTCTTTATACTGCCGCTCAAGATCAAATGGATTGGATTATTAATTGTCGCTTTTATTACATACCAGACAGTTGCAATGGTTAGTGTAACTCAGTCTGTTTTTCCCATACTTGGACCTGTACTTGGAATAGGAAATTTTCTTATTTTCTTTGGGAAATCCATTTTGAAAATGCGCCCATCACAGCGTAAGAATCTTATAAGAAAAATCAATATTCAAACAAATAGTAATGAGAGTAAACAGTCTGAGTATTTTCACAAATGTAATGTTTGCGGAAGGACTGAAAATGATGATCCACATCTTGAGTTTCGTTTTTGCAATGATTGCGAGGATCACGAATATTGTATGGACCATCTATATTCACATAAACATATTAAAGTTTCAGGACCGAACTCCCATTAAATCCAGAATTCTCTCCAGATCATCGAGACTGGCATAGTTCAATGTTAGCTTTCCACTCCCGTCTTTTTTATGCTGAACCTGTATTCGTGTTAAAAGCCGGGATCGAATCTTTTCTTCCAGATTACGAATATTCGCATCACTGCTTGATCCGGATTTATTTGGCTTGTTTTCCTGTGACGTGGAATCAGGATCTATTAAGCGCGAAACTTCATCTTCAACTTTTCTGGCTGTCCATCCCTCATCCACTATCTTCTCGGTAATAGACTTCAGCATCCGTCGATCACCAATGCCGAGTAGTGGTCTTGCCTGCCCCGCAGTTATGCTTTTGTCCTCTATGCGGTCCAGCACCTCTTCTGGAAGTTTCAACAACCGAACAAGATTTGTGATTGTAGATCTGTCTTTACCAACTCGTGTCGCAAGTTCTGAAGGTTTTAGACCGGTTTGATTCATCCAGTATTCATATGCCCTGGCTTCCTCAATTGGGTTTAATTCCTCTCTCTGGATATTTTCAATAATACCCATTTCCAGTGCTTTTACATCATCCACTTGTTTTACAACCGAAGGAATTTTTTTATAGCCTGCAAGTTTACACGCTCTCCATCGTCGTTCGCCTGATATAAGCTGATATCTATCTCCGACTTTACGGACAACAACCGGCTCGATAATACCAACACTTGAAATAGTTGCAGCAAGTTCCTCCAGTTCGGGTTGTTGAAATATTTTTCGAGGCTGATTGGGATTGGGATCAATCTCCTCAATCTGTAATTCTTGATACTCTGGATTGCTTGTTATCTTTATTGATTTGTCACCGGAGCTATCGGCCCCGGGAATTAAATTCGAAAGACCTCTACCTAAACCTGATTTTTTAGCCACGGCTTATTACCTCTTTAGCAAGTGCATCATATGCTTTAGCACCGCTGGAATCCGGTGCGTAATCTCCAATGTATTTACCGAAAGATGGTGCTTCAGATAGTCTTACATTTCTTGGTATGATGCTTTCATACACTTTGTCCTGAAAATGAGAACGCACGTCTTCGACAACCTGATTGGCCAGTGAAGTTCTTTGGTCAAACATTGTGAGAACTACACCTTCAAGTGTTAGCTTCGGGTTCAATGAGTTCTGAACCAGGTTGATTACTTTCATCAACTGTGTTAACCCTTCCAGTGCATAGTATTCAGTTTGAAGAGTTATCATTACACTGTCAGCTGCACATAAGGCATTCAGGGTTAATATACCCAGGTTCGGAGGAGAATCAATAAGGACGAAATCATAATCAGCCCTGACAGCCTCAATTGCCTTATTCAGTTGATACTCTCTATTCTCCAATTGGAGTAAATCGACTTCTATACCGGACAGATGCACATTCGCAGGCAGAATGGAAAGCTGCTCAATTCCGGGAGATTGGATTGCCTCTTTTGATGAGATCTCGCCAATCAAAACTTCATATATTGTTTTCTCATTGTTATGAGCATCAATGCCAAGCCCGGATGTTGCATTCCCCTGGGGATCAATATCTACAATTAAAACCTTCTGGCCCTGCTTTGCAAGATACCCTCCTAGATTTGTTACTGTTGTGGTTTTTCCAACTCCTCCCTTCTGATTTGCTACTGCGATGACTTTGCCCATATTTCTATCTCTTCCTTTATTTTTTTCCAGATTCTAGGGTACCCCTTGGCTGGTTTCCGTTCTTTCTTCAAGATAATTAATGTGCGCTTCCCAAGAAATTTTAATTCTGGCATGCCTATTGTTTCACGTGAAACAAAACCAAGCCTGGATAGGTACTCCGACTCTTCAGGTCCTATCTCTGCATTACTGTGAGCAAGGCAAATGTGGCCGTTTAATTTAACAACACTCATTAACAACTCAACTACATGTGGGAATCTGGATAATGCCCTGGCTATTACCAGATCATAACTACCTCTGGATTCCTCAACACGTTCATAAGTAAATTCGATATCTGTCTTGATCTCATGGGCATCCAGCCAATCCTCCAGAAGTCCAAGCTTCCTTCTTGATGAATCCATAAGTGTCAGTCTCGGGGGCTCTTTTAAGCAATTGAATAGATATCCAGGTAACCCGGCCCCGGTTCCCACATCTACCACCTTTGTTTCACGTGAAACAAATCCCCTATTATACAATGTCGAAACAATAACTGCAGATTCAAAGAAATGTCTCTCGAGGATTCTTTCAGCATCTGATTTAGAAAATAGACTGTATTTTTTCTCTGTCTCATCCAGAAATCTCAAATAAGTAAGAATACATTCCCGATCAAAATTACGCAGGATTTCGTCCGGATTTTCGGCCCCTTTCTCAATAAGCTTATTTTCTAATTCCAAACGTCCCTCCTCGCCATATCATTGATTAATTATATATCGACTTTTTTTGAGATTTAATCTAACATTTGAGAATTTATTCTAATTTCTCTTATGAATCTTGATTGAATTCCGATTATAATATGTGGAAATTCCTATGAAAATATATCTCATTCTACTGGCACTAATCCCCACATCACTTATGGCATACCAGCCGGGAAAATGGTATCATACAGACCCGTATATAAATGGGAATAAATTGGATGGACCATCTTCTATTCAAGTTCTTGATCGCCACGATCAAATTATGAAAACAGCAAAATACGAATACATCTCTGGAGGCAAACTTGCCAGGGAAATCTATTTTGATAATCGACTTCGAAATGAAGGAGAAACTGAGTTCAAATATAATAAGCAGGGATTGCCGGTTTCGGAGATTCTTAAAAATTCAAAAGATCAAATTTTATCAAGAAGAGAGTATCACTACCAGGCTGGTAAACTAATCAAAACATCTGTTATGGATGAGACTGGAGTCTTAGTAATAGAACAGACATACATATACAGAGACAATCGAATCATAGGTGGAATTGAAAAAACCGGTGATGATGAATCAAAATTCAAATTCATTTACATGAAAAATATGCTGTCGAGTGTAATTGTATTAAACGATGATGGAAGAGTTCTGAGCGAGGTAAATTATAAATATGATTCAAAAGGTAGACTTATTTCCAGGGAGAAAAAGCATTTAGACTCAATCAGTTTGTGCAAATATGAATATAACGGAAGCAGGCTCATTTCCTATACCTATTTCTTCAAAAGCAATGGTTCAATGATAGTGGATAAAAAAATACAGCTAAATTATTAAAGCATCCATTTTTAATGGATGCCTCCACAATCTATACAATCACCTCTTCTTTGAATCTCAAACTTATTCATCTGTAATGACATGGAATCAAATATAAGTATCATTCCGGAGCAAATGGAATCAATACCCAGAAGAATTTTAATTACTTCATTTGCCTGCAGACTTCCAATTACCCCGGGCAATACTCCGAGGATTCCATCTTCGGCACCTGTCTTTAAAACTCCTGGTTGTGGCGGTTCGGGCAAAAAACAACGATAGCATGGACCAGACTTATAATTAAAAACGGATATTTCTCCTTCAACTCGCCCAACAGCCCCGTGAACCATCGGTATGTTATTTCTCAGTGCAACCTTGTTTATAATATATCTTGTCTCAATATTATCCACGGCATCGACAATAATCTTTGAATTCATAAGAATCCTATCAGCATTGTCTTCGGTTAATCTTTCCTGAAAAGAAATAACTTCAATCCATGGATTCAGCGAAAGCATTCTCTTTTTTGCACTTTCGACTTTTGCATTATTTAGATTATCCGTTGAATGAATTACCTGTCTTTGTAAATTGCTTTCATCAACAACATCTGCATCTACTATACGAATGGTTCCAACACCAGCGGCAGCAAGATACAAAAGGATGGGAGATCCCAATCCCCCCGCGCCAACAACAGTCACCACAGAGTTCTTCAGCTTAAGTTGACCCTCCCGTCCAACTTCTTTCATTACAATATGCCGGGCATATCGACTTGACTCTTCATCAGAAAGTTCTTTCATTTGTTCAGCCTCCGGCAATGGATGCTATTATAAATATTTCATCCCCTTTTGTTACACTTGAATCCAGACCATTGCCGGTAACAATGTCCTTGTTATTCAAAAATACTTTTAGATATCCCTGAATCTCGCCACTTTCGTTGAAGATCTTACGCTGCATTTCCTTATCAACAGAAGACAATTTTTCGAGAGCGGTTCTAACAGTATCAACATCTGACACGTCGATACAGTCCTTATTTTCTACGTATTCACGTAACAGAGCCGGTAATCTGATTTTGATACTCATTAAATCCTCGCTGGCATATATTTATTGATACTATAGTTTGTTTATTATCGATCGGTTTATTATAATTACTGCAAAATTATCCTCTTAAATCAAGCAAATTGCATGCTTATTATTAAGGCATATTTATTTTTCCCTATTTGCCTTTTTTTGTGATATTTTACTTTTCTTTTGAGCATATACTGTTTTTAATGAATTGAGTGCTGCATATTTAATCACTCTTGAAATTTAATAATGAGACAGTGTCACGCAGAGGTTTCCAATGAAAGTAGCTTTCGCAACAAAAGATGGATCCCATATCAATGATCATTTTGGTTGGGCTAAACAATTTGCTATCTATAACATCACGACAGAAGGGTATAAACTTTTAGAGTTAGTTACGACTCCGGAAGATCCGGAAGATGAAGATGACAAAATAAAAATGAAAATTGAGGCGCTCCAGGGTTCATCAATAATGTACTGTGAAGCCATCGGTCCTACTGCTGCTGCCAAAGTAGTTAAAGCACGCATTCACCCCATTAAGGTAAAGGAACCAATTCTTATTGAAACAGAAGTGGAGGCGCTGGTAAAAATGCTTCAGGGTAATCCTCCTCCATGGATCAAGAGAATTATAGCTAGAGAGACGGGAGAGGTTTAATATGGAATCTTATAAAGAAAGTGAGTTCTGGCAGTCATTGATACGACAGGTTAGAGCTATAGACCAGTGGGGATCCTGGGATTCCTGGACAGATGAAAAAATTATTAATCAGAAATATATCCGCAGTAAAGTAGAAATGGCAGATGTACCTCTCGTTGCAGATGTAGATGAAAGAATTCTGATAAATATTCGGTTATTATTCCAGGCCCTTGCTCAGAGTATTGAGAAAAAAACCGGACTTATGACTTCTGCAATTATTGATATAAATAGCGAAGGATTTGGAAGAGCATTGATTGTACATCGGCATATTGTACTGTATGAAAAGGTTTACAGAGAGGCTCATCGCTTTCATTTTACCAGTATTGAGAAACTTGTTGAACAGGGTGATAAAATGCTTCAAGCGGCAATATCAATGTCCGAAAAAATGGAAACCTGTCTCGCGAAATGATTCTTAAGAATTATTCTAATCTTTTTTGTAATCGTGCTTATATTACCTACCATATAATATAAGCACGATCACATAGTCTTATAAACCATGAATATGGAATAGCTGCAATTCCATCATCTCCCCATTCCTTTCCTGCTGAATTCTGGATTAAAAAATATTCCTCTTTGTCATTGTAACCCACTACTGCCATTGTGTGGCGACCTCTTGTAATACCGACTGGACCATCCCAGTATAAATCTTCTAAATTAATGAAATTTTTATAGATCCTCATTGTAAAGATGATTGGATGATTATTCAAAAGGTGAGTCTTAATTTGATTGATATCACCAACATCAATTCGATTATAACCATTAATTTTATATTTGGAAGCATTAGTTTCTGCTTCAACAGAAGGTGAGTAAATATAATCGTATTCTCTATAAGGCATGAATTTCGTATCCGGACATCCGGATTCTTTTAGTAACGTAAGCGCCTTAAATATCTCAATACCCATATTTTCTCCGCCATTCAGTCGGTTATATATATATGCCGGTGAGCAAACATAGACCTGTTCATCCTTATAAGTTTTTCTCATCAACAATGTCATAGCCAGATACCCTGCTGCCCAGGCAGTTCCGCTTGCCTGAATACCCTGGTTTCCAACTGGAAGCAGGTCTGGTATAGTGTATTGATCTGGCGCATTTTCCGGATATGGTGAGATGATCATATCAATTGATCTATCATTATCACTCCAGGAAGGACCAATCGCAAATTCATTTAGTTGCCATACTTTCTCTTTTCGTTCCGGTTCATCTGTTTCCACCACTCTGTCACCATTCATTTTTCTAACTTCCTGAATACATGAACTGAGTGTACTTACGAATACCAGGATCAATGTCATGATTACATTATTTGCAGTAGAATATTTCATATATTTTCCCGTACTTCTATATATTACTTATCGGATTGAATGGCATTTACAGAAACAATTCGTCCTTTGATAAAGAGAAAAGAACATCTTTACCGGACGTAAATTCTATATCTGACTCTGGAAATTCAAATGAAAGATCCGCATCCAAATACAAAAGGAGATGAACTCCTCTCATTTCTAATGAATCCTGAATCATATCCGGTGGAAACATCCAATATAACAATTGTCCAGACACATGCATCTTATGTAGCAATTCTTGATAACGATGTATACAAAGTTAAGAAAAGTGTTAATCTAGGTTTTCTTGATTTTTCCAGCCTTGATAAAAGAAAATACTATTGTGAGAAAGAAATCGAACTTAACAGCCGCCTGTGTGCGAGAATCTACAAGTCAGTAGTGCCGCTCTATAAAAAGGGTGATGCATTTACTTTTGATGCGATCGGGGAAGCGGTTGAGTATGCCTTACACATGTACAGATTGGAGGATAGTTTCTTTCTCTCAAATCTTCTCGCTGAAGGCGAGGCAGGAGAAAATGATATTGGCCTGATAATTTCGACACTTGTTTCATTTTATAACAAGTCTGCAAAGAATGCGAAAATAAATAAATACGCAACTCCAGAATCAATTCAGGTCAATACTGAAGAAAATTTTTCGCAACTCAAATCTTTTTCTGAAAATCTTGTGGATCCTGTACAGCTTGAAGTTATTGAATATTTTACACAGGAATTTTTCAAGACCGAGAGTGACCTTCTTTACAAACGAATAGACGAAGGCTGGATCCGCGACTGTCATGGAGACCTGCATATGGAGCACATTCATATCCAGGGAGGTAGTGTCTGCATCTTTGACTGCATTGAATTTAATGATAGATTTCGATATGGAGATATAGTCAATGATTACTCTTTTCTTGCTATGGATCTTGATTTTCAGGATTTTAATTATTTATCCAAATTATTCACAGACCTTATGGCTCAAGCAACAAATGACAGGGATGCTTTTCGTCTGATAGATTTCTATAAATCTTATAGAGCAACTGTCAGAGCAAAGGTTAACTGCTTTATTCAGAATAATCCTGACATTTCATCGAATACACGTGAAATTTCTCAAAATCATGCAAGAGAGTATCTTCTGCTGGCAGCCAACTACGCTGCCTCCGGATCACGACCACTTGTAATTGCATTGTCCGGTATGGTTGGAAGTGGAAAAAGCGCACTTGCAAAACGTCTTTCCTCACATATGGGATGGGAGTGGTTGTCATCCGATAGAATTCGAAAAGAGTTGTCTGACCTCCCTTTATACGACCGTCCGGATGAGAACACTAGAAAGTTATTATATTCCCAGGAAATGACAGAATCCACCTACTCGACTCTATTCAATGCTGCGGAGACAATGCTTGATCTTGGAAAAACTGTAATAATGGATGCGACATTCAGCAATCCGGCTCATCGTGAAAGGCTCGAAAAACTTGCAATGGATGAGAAAACTGATTTTTTCATGATTGAGACATTTGCTCCGGAAAGCATTTTAAGAGAGCGGTTGCATCGTAGATATACTAACACAGATGAAATCTCTGATGCACGATTGGAAGATTTTGATTTTCTCTCCAAACGTTATAAATCTCCCGTTGAGATTCCAGATACTCATAAAATAAGAGTGGAAACCTCGGGCAGTCATTTAGAGTCATTACGATCAGCCCTGCATGGAATTATTGACCGCAGACTTAATAATCTGCGCAACACACAGTAATTATTTATTTTCGAATACAGTATTTAATCCGGGAAATCCTCTTTGCCGCAATGACTCAAATAAAACAATTGCTACCGAGTTAGCAAGATTCAAAGACCGACACTCTTCAAATACAGGTATTCTCAAAGCACAGTCCGGATAATCCCTGTTCAGTTCTTCGATAATATCGTCCGGCAGTCCGGTAGTTTCACTGCCGAATAGCAATATTTCATTTCCCGTATATTCATAATCCGTGTATGATCGCCTGGCAAATCTGGAAAAGGCCAATATATTTTGAGGTTTCCCTTTTTCTAAAGATCGACTCTTCACATATTGTCTAAAGCCTGTCCAATCCTGGTGTAAATGAAGGTCTACCTGGTTCCAGTAATCCAGACCTGCTCTTTTTACAGCTGATTCGTCCAAAGAAAAAGAAGGTTTATCAATTATATGGAATCTACTGTGAGTGCAAAATGTCAATCTGCCAATGTTTCCTGTATTGGGCGGTATCTCGGGTTTAAATAATGCTATTTCTGTTCGATTCATACTACACCAGTTTAAATCTAAATGGGTCGTGTAACCAATTTTCGTTCGATTTGTTTATTTTACATATTAAAAAAGATTTTACTAGCCACAAGCGGTTGAGAGCATGGACCAGAACCTGCCAATTACTTCCATTCAAAATCCGGGAGGCCCCTCATGGAATTTAAAGCTGAACGACTAAGTGTTATCCAACCGTCACCTACTCTTGCTATAACTGCAAGGGCAAAGGAATTACGTCAGGCTGGTAAAGATATTATTGGATTCGGAGCCGGAGAACCTGATTTCGATACTCCTCAGCATATAAAAGAAGCTGCTATTAACGCAATCAATGAGGGTCAGACAAAATATACTCCGGTCGGCGGAACTCTACCGCTTAAGAAAGCTATCATTGATAAATTCAAACGTGAAAACTCACTTGATTTTGATGTTAATGAAGTAACGGTCGGGAATGGCGGTAAACAGGTTTTATTTAACCTCTTCCTTGCAACAATCAACCCTGGGGATGAGGTAATCATCACTGCACCATACTGGGTATCCTATATAGACCTTGTTAAAATTGCCGGCGGAGTTCCCGTTATTATCAATACAACATTTGAACAGGAATATCTGCTATCTCCGGAAATGCTGAAAAATGCCATTTCAAGTAAAACTCGAGCAATCATTATTAACTCACCTTCCAATCCGACAGGATCAGCTTTTACCGTTGAACAACTGCACGCTCTTGGAAATATTCTTAAGGATCACCAGGAGATACTTGTCGTGACCGATGATATTTATGAGCATATCGCTTATGATGAAATGGAGATTAAGAATATTTTAAGTCTATTCCCATCGATGAAATCTCACTCATTTATTGTTAATGGAGTTAGCAAGGCTTATTCGATGACGGGTTGGAGAATTGGTTATGGTGCCGGTCCTTCACATATTATAAAAAGTATGGAGACCATGCAAGGGCAGAGTACATCAAATGCCTCTTCAATTTCACAGGCTGCTGCCATAGCTGCCCTTACAGGTCCACAGGAACCGGTAGCAGAGATGTTAAAAGCATTTTCGAATCGTCGTGATCTAGCATTTCGCATGCTTGAAGCAATGCCTGGTGTTAAAACAATTAAACCTCGTGGTGCCTTCTATATTTTTCCTGATATCGGAGGAGTTTATGAACTACCCAAATTCCAATCTCTTAAAAAAGAAAAAAATGATGATTCAAGCTCTCGAGTCTTTTGCGCTCATTTGCTAGATCACTATGATGTAGCAGCAGTACCTGGAATCGCTTTTGGAGACGACAGAGCTTTGAGAATATCTTATGCACTTGATGATGCATCTCTTCGCAAAGGCCTGGAACGTCTTGGAACGATGATACATGATCTTCAGTAATATGCTTTTAGCTGAGCCAATAAAAAATCACCTTGATGCCCTTTTGTTGAAACATGGATTTTCAGATTCATACTCTCTAAGTAAATTAAGAAAAGAGGCATCAAGCAGATCTTACTATCGACTTGATTTTGATGATGGAGACATTGAAAGTATAGTCCTGTGCCATACATTACCGATTCCATCTCCAGGTAATGATGATTTTCTCAAAATTTCCCAGTATCTGTTTGATAAACAGATAAACGTTCCCCGGATATATGGCATTAATGAATCAGAGGGTTTGATATTACAGGAAAATGCAGGTGACACAGATTTGACATCTGCTCTTGAGTTGATAAGCAATGGATCTGATCAGCGTCTGCGACTCGAATTACTTTATAAAGCTGCTGATATACTGGCGTCGCTTCACTCTGTGGACCCGGTTTCACCGGTGAGTGAACGTTTTTTTGACAGAGACAAATTGCAGTGGGAAATGAATTTTTTATTCTCTCATATGAGTAATGCAATCGGTCTTGAAATTTCAGCTATAGTTAAATCAGAGTTTATAAAATACGTTAATCATATTTGCGATTCCTTATCTTCCACTTCCAATTTAGTTTTTACACATCGTGACTTTCATGGAAGAAATATTATGGTAAGAAGTCAAGATACCCATAATGACTTTTATAATGTAAAATTGACCATGATAGATTATCAGGATGCAAGATTGGGAGTCCCCTGGTATGATTTAGTCAGTCTTGTATATGATCCCTATACTCCCATACTCCGCCTTGAGCGAATGCAGACTGTAGCATATTATACAAGAATTACTGACAGAGAAGATAATGAACAATTATTTTATTACCAGGCAATTCAAAGGTTACTCAAAGCGATGGGTTCATACTTCTTTTTATCGTACGAAAAAGGAATGAATCATTACAAACAATATATTCCAATCACTCTTGATATTATTGACGATATTGTACAGTCTGCTGATTTACCGGAAATTATATCAGAATTTACAGAATCAGTCCGCAAACATTTAGAATGAATTTTTCAGCATTTATTCCATCCGCAGGTTTTGGTACCCGTATGGGTTACCTCACAAAAAGTTTGCCCAAGCCAATGTTACCTCTGGCCGGAAGGCCATTAATTGATCATATTTTATTCTGTCTGACCGAGTGGGAGTGTTCCAGAGCTGCTGTTAATACACATTATCTTCCGGAATTTATTGAAAATCATCTTAGAAATTTTATTGAATTTCCAATTGTTATTTCAAGTGAGAAACCTGAAATTTTGTTGAGCGGAGGAGGTATACGAACAGCTCTTCATCTTCTACAGGAAAATAATCCAATAGTTGTTATGAATCCTGACACTATCTATCTACCGGATTCCGTTGATCATCCATTTTCTTTACCGTTTCCAGAAACAGAATGGGATTCAGTTCTTTATCTAAAGAAGAAACCAACAGATTTTAAGGGAAATTCATTCCGCTCAATGAATGAGAATCATACTTTTCCCGTAGACATGAATCCGAATTATGAGTATTATTACACGGGATATGCTGTCATAAATCCTATCTTTATTAATAATTTTCCTGTAAATACACCTTTTGATATTGTTCCTTTATGGAAGAAGTCTGCAAAGGAGGGAAGATTATTTGGAAGGATTTTCAGTGGTTCACTGATTGATTGTGGAACCGGTGAAGATTACGATCTGATCAAAGATACAATTCCATATGATAATGGTAAGTATGACCGCTGGCAAAATTTTATTAAAACAGCATTTTATTAATTTAAACTCAAGACCCCTTTTATTTATGCGATTAAACTTTATTTTTATATTTTTAATGCTTCCATCATTATCTTTGTTTGCAGAGATAAATTCGGAACTTCCTGATAATTATTATACGCAATTATTCTCTGAAGAAGAAATGCAAGCTGCACGACAACGACTTACCATTAGAGATTTAACTACACATTTGCTAGATGCATTTCGTTTTAATAAGAAAAGAGAAATAAATTATTTTCTAAATCAGTTAAATAACATTGCACCCGAATCTTCTGAATATTACTATTTCAAAGCTCTAAGTCAATTTTCAAGTGGGGAAATGGTTCGTTCGGTTGTAAATCTTGAAAAATCATTGGATCAAAAAAGTTCCTTTGATCCGGCATGGAACTTGCTTGGAATGATATATGCGAAAGCCAATCGCGTAGATGATTCATTGGATGCATTTAAAAAAGCTGTAAAATACAGTCCCTATAATCCAACGTATGTTTACAACCTTGCACTGGGTTATTATACTTCAGGAGATATATCAGAATCCAGGGAAGCAGTGAATCGATGTTTACAGTATAAATCCAATTTTTCCGACGCCTATCATCTTAAAGGAAAAATTTTGCGGGACGATGGAAACCTTAAAGAATCTCTAGAATACTATAAAAAAGCCGAGAGTTACGGATCGCAATCGATTGATTTTTATATTGATTACTTAAAAACTACTGAGAAGTTGAATGATGTTGAAAGTTCTCTTCGCATAATGGAGATATTAAAAAATGATTCATCACCTGAGACTATACGAATACTCGGGCGAATGCACATAAAATATGGTGAATTCAGGCGAGCAGAAAACCTATTTCATAAACTGATTGTACAGAACAAAGCTACAATCGAAGATAAGAAAAATTATCTGTATTGTGTTCATTATAATTCAGGAAATGCGAGACTTGAATTTCGCAGAATACCAATTTTCTCTGATGAAAAAAAAGAGATTCTTGATTTTTTGGAGAAATTATTAAAAACAAATGAAACTCAAGATCCAAAAGATCCTATTATGAATCCTGCTCGATAATTATCCTTCCTGTTCCATCTTCATCAATTAACAATTTCGGCATACTTTCAGGTGTATGCAGGTCTTCTATCTGTAAGATCAGTTCCTGCCATAATGCAGAAGCAGTATTTCTGTCCAGCTTCTCAATCTTGTGTCCAGTTTCAGCAAACCTGCCGGTAATTGGAATTATCTGTGCTTCTTTAAGTCTCTTATTCTCATTGTTAAATACAATCTCCGCCATAATATTATTCGTCTGCATTGGTGTGACAGATCCAAATAAGAAATTTCCAAGGGAATAATATATAATTCCATTTTTATATTTTTCAACACCCTGCGGTATATGCGGATGATGACCAATGATTACTGAAGCTCCTGAATCAATCAACCGTCTGGCTATAATTTGCTGGTATTTCAGTGGAGCAGTAATGTACTCCTTTCCCCAATGCAAATTTACAATAATGTGATCAACTGAATTTCTTACGTTTCTTACAGATTGAATAGCATATCGTAAGTCGGAAATTCCCGGTTTATTTCTTTTACTGTATATAATGGAAGGACCAATTTCATTGAATGAAAGAAAAGCAAACTTAATACCATTTATAGTTGTTTTATACGCGGCATGCGATCTCAGTGAGTTCTCCCCGGCTCCTATCGAGGGTAATCCAGCTTTTCGTAAAACATCCTGAGTTTCCAGTAATCCCTTCTCATCAAGATCCATGGAATGATTGTTGCCCAGAACCACAAGATCTACACCGGCTTTTCGCAATACCTCAGAATTTTCAATATCTGAATTAAATATGTATGATTTACCCTCAAGACCAGGATAAACCGGAGACATAACAGTTTCGAGATTCAACACAAAGAAGTTTACTTTTTCTGTAGTTTCAGCAATATCTTCTAATGGATAAAATGAATTTTCCTTCTCCTGTAATTCCTTTACTCCCCATAAAAAATGAGTATCCCCTGCAAAAAGAATATGAGTATCATTTGCCTTTTCGCGCTCATTTTCATTACTAAAATAACTTATTAATCTTTCCGATTCATCAACTTCCTTTACCGCTTCTTCTTTTTCCGTAACCGGAATACTATTGTCTACATTTTCCGTGAGTATTACAGGTTCCTTTTCAATTTTCAGCTCAAGCTTTGTCTCTGAATTTACTGTTATACTGGATGAAAGGCTGATAAACCCAGATAATATAATTTTCCAGATACTCTCGTTCATTATTGCCCTTCAGGATTATTCGGTAAAATTGTATACTCTATCATGCAGTAAGGTCTATTCTCATTCTTAATTCTACGTTTCATATACAGTTTTACATCCATACTCTTTGTTCTTGATTTAACATATTCTCCGATTGCTTCATTTTTACAATCCTCGTACAGAACCAATAGAGAATCATATTCATTCCATGATTTTATTTGATATACATTATCATTGCGAAGGTTCCCTGCAGTTTTCATTCGGAACAACAAATCAAAATCCGAAGCAATGGACCGGCCCTCTGCTTTACTCATTGTATTATGAAATCCATTAATTAAAATATATCTTCTCCCTTCTTCCAGTTGATCTGCCATTTCTCGCGCCGGTTGATAGGCATTTCGGTCCTGACCGGTAAAACAAACAGGTCGCGTATCATAAAATTCAGAAGAAAATATTCCAGAGGGTCCGGTTAAAAGATAGAATGCTAGAAATACCGGTAATGCTTGACTTGTATAGTCAACGACCCCACGCCAACCTGGATACAGGTTAGATTGTCGTAAAATATATGAAATCCTCAAAAACCATAAAAATGATACTAAAATTAGCGATGGTAAAAGATGATATATATGTCTTAATTGTTTGTTGGAAGTTAAAACCTCAAGTATCATAAATTGGACAAAAAGAATAATTGATACTCCAAATAATGGATCTTTAAATGTTACTAGAATCCCATTTATTTTTCGCGCAGATTCATCACTGAATATTCGTAAGATATATATTTTACCTGTATTAACTGAAGGTCTGAATCCTTTGTATCTCGCTTCAAGATAGAAAACAAACCCGACTGCTGCACAAATAAGAAGAGTTAAAGAGATGCCTGTTGGTTTAAAAACATCAAATATAAAACTTTCAATAAACGACCTGGATGCATCCTGCACATGCTGTTGTGAACCAATAGCGCTCATTACCCTGTCGGGATTTATAAACTGCCAGACCAATATGGGAAATAATACATATTTGTAAAGATTTCGAAATGCATGCGGTAATATAATTGTTTTATATTTATTACCAAATACATATAGACTAAAATCCACAAAATGAAATACCATAAAAGCATATACTATATTTTTATATCCTCTCGTGTTAATATCTATTGAAAATATAGAATCTATTCTTTTCCACATCAGTAACATCAGCATTAAAGCAATTAGTATAAATAAAAGAACTCTTCTAACTCGAGTATAGAAATTTCGAAATAATTGTATTACAAATTGAATATAAGAACCAGTGTCCGATATAAACTCATAACCAATAATAGCGATTAAAAGCATCAGTCCATACGGGTATTTAGTAAAATACAACCCCAGAGAACCAACTAATAATCCATAGTTAATAAAAGGATACTCTTTGACTGATCCCGTCTCCTCATCTTTTCGAAGGTTTGAATAATAAGTATACAGAAAATAACTGCTCACAAGGATAAAGAACATGCCCTGAGTTTCAAGCATTGAAGATACAATGTAAGCAGGAAGTTCATAAATGAAAAACAGAACAGTACCGGTAGCTGACCAGGCAATAGTACCTCGTATATAAGATCCGGTCATCTTCAAAGCAACAGGGTACAGTACAATCAACAGTAAAATAAAAAATGATGTAGATATAAAGACGTCATGGACTGTCGATATCGGTCCTGGAATTAAACCATGCACAACTACCGCAATAAGCGGACGTAATGGCGGCCATGTTGGTGAATCGAAAAAAGGAATAAAAGCTTTCAATACATTGCCACGGGAAAAATCACTCATCTGATCCATAACACCAATCAGCCGAAGATTTGCATCCCACGAGAGAACATCTTTGTTTGGACAGGTTTTCAGGAATAAATCCACAATTGTTCCTGTATGATATACAAAAACAAATCCGAGAACCAGCGTTAAAATTATGGAAATAATTATAGCAATAAACTTGACTACATCACGATTCATAATGTCTATATTTATTATTTAAGAACATTCTGCAACAGACTTCCGAGCTCATCTTCATTTATCACTGTGATTTTCTTCAAATTTTGAAGAGCTATTTCTGCACCAGGTGTTAGCCGCGCACCTGCAACCACAAAACCATAGCTGACTTTCAACTCATTCATCGTGTTTTGCATATTTCGTAAAAAGATATCAGATATTGGCTCATTGGCCCATTGGCGAATACTGAATAAGGCCCTGGTTTTCTTATCTTCAAGCATTGCGGCAATAAAATCGGCCCCGTCTTTTTCTTTTCTTGGGAGATTTTTTGACACCTTATATCCCTGGCTGGATATTATTTTCTCGCATGTGGACAAAAAACTATTATCCGGAAGTGCGTTAAATGCTTCAATCAATCCGGAGTGATCAACATTCTTTTTTGCTTGAATTTTCGGAGCCTGTGTCGCTTTTCCATCTCGATTAACAAGTCCAAGGATATCAAACCTGTCATCCATTCTCAATCCTGAGAATGTATAAATAGCGTCGTCAGGAAATCTGTTCTTAAGCCATTCATTCATATGGTGTCTGAAATCAAATCCACGTGGACTAATTTCATCAACTTTCGTAATTCCGTCTTCCAAATCCATTCTGTAATCGGCGATTCTCATTACAAGATCGTCGGTTGGATTTTGCATTTCCAGCTCAAGAAGATTATCATTGGCAATTTCGAGATCGCCAATTTGAATACCCATGTAAGCTACACTTAATCTTGAATCATACTCTTCTGCCTTCCATCCATTTTCAACGGATGCTTCGAGACATCTTTGAGCAGAATGTAATGCTTCCTTGTATTCGCCATTCTTATAAAATATCGCAGTAGCCAACTTATTGACGATCAGCACAATTATCGGATCTCTGGCCAGGTTAAGTAGCTGTTTGACAATTTCACCTGCAATACCGGTTTCATTTTGTTTGTAAGCCTGAATTGCTGTGAGAAACATTGTGGTCATATCATTAGGATCATTTTCATATGCTTGAACAAACTCATTAATAGAATCTGATTTTCGCATCATTGCCAGACAAACACCTCTGCCGAGGTGATACTGGGCAACGTCCGGAGCTATTCTTACAAGATCTCTGAAATATACATCTGCAATCTCATATTCATTCTGGCCTGCGGCAAGAAAAGCCAATCTTGCCAGCGCTTCCTCGTTTTGTTTGTTTATATTCAATAATTCCAGATAATACTGAAAACTCAGTTTGTAATCACCTGATTCGTAATAGACATCCGCGATGCGCTTAATTATATCTATTTTCTTGAGTTCAGGTGAAAAACGATCAATTCGTAAAACTTCTATAAGATGACTTAACTCGTTAGATCTATCTCCTTCCATTCCGTAAATTCGTGCCAGAAAATAATGCGCCCGGGGATTATCGGGATCCCTGTCAAGCCTGGTTCGAACCATTGCTCGTGCGTCAGTATAATCTCCACGAGCTGCTGCGCCCAGTGCGCGTTCATACATATCTCCACGATCAGTAAAGAACATGATATATACTACAACTGCTGCAATGATCAGTCCTGAAATTATGCTTAATAAGATTGCCATTTGCGAATCCAGAATATTCCGTTTATATCTTCATTATCGAACACTTTGTGTATATTCATGTAATTTATAGAGTTAAATTAAACACAGCCCGATCTGTAGAAAGTCCTTCCTTATCCCGATTCTTCAAGAAATGTCTGATTTGATTGGTCAGGTTTCGATACTGATATTTTTTTCGATTTATCAAGATTGGGTAATCAAATAATAAACTCTCTCGTTTCAGACTTATTAATGAAATCAACCATTGAGTGAAAGATATATTGCGCAATTCAGCTTCATTTTTATATAACTTTCCATCTTCAGGCCTATCACCAAGAATTTTTATCAATGCCAACCTCTTTACGACTGTTGTTTCCTCGATCAGAGATAACAGATTCTCAGTTTCCATATCACAAACATCTGCACCTCGATTTAACATTACTTCTATTCTGTCCGATGGATAGAAAATGGGAGAATTTACACTCGTAAGAACAAGTCCGGAGGTTGTTGTTTTCAAAATCATATGACCATCGGAACCAACAATTGAGCTTATAGGTACGAGACTCCCTCGTTTTATATTGTTCTCAGAATCCAGTAACCCGACAAGACCGGCTGATATTATACATTCCGGCTGAATTTCTCTTATCCACCTTCGAATTTCTTTTTTTCTTGTTACTCCAGGTCCTGCTGTCTGACAGAAAACACCGGGATATTCATTCAATTGGTAAAGACGCAAATCTTTTCGAAACTTGTGGGATTCTTTGTTCAAAAATGGTTCAAGTTCTTCCCTTATTCCGGTCAGTATAAGTGTACGCATTTTATTTCTTCCAGGAATATGTAATCATCAAAGGTAATGACTCAATTTAATAATAGACTTTCTCACCAATACTTATATCATTCATGTAATTGAATCTATCACTTGACATTTTAAAATAGTTCGCTTTGATCTTGTTAGCAACAAACTCAAAATAATATGAAAGCTTCGCATTTACTGATTGATCACAATTTTAATATCATTTCTCATGATTCAACATGGGTTGATTTATTTCCCGATTCTTCAAATATATCACTAAATTACGACTACCCGGGTGCTTTGAAACTAATTCTATCGAATGATGAAATTTTTTTTAGAATTCATACTATTCTGAAAGAATTGTCTAAATCGGATAATGGTAACTACCGAATCACGGCTGAATTACCACTCAGTAACAATCTGATTTTACGTTACATTGATTTTGCTAAATTAGGAAATGGTCAAATTTCTGCATTCCACCGATTTTCTCCAAATAAAATCATAACCGGAATCTCAATACTAAATTCTATTTTGGACCCATGTGCAATTCTTGATCAAAATGGAAACTTTGTTTATAATAATAAATACCTCAGTGAGATTATAAATGAAAGTGATCTTTCAAAAAATTTCTTTGAGATCGCTCCAGAAATTTTTTCCGAAAATATTCTTCTGAAATCTCTCTTCGACATATTTAACACTCAAAGACCACTGGATTTTCGAGCTGAAATACGAAATCAGAAAAAACAAACATCTCTTTATCATGTTCACCTTATGCCAATAATTTCGAATCACTTAGAGGATGCTGAAACATTTATACTTTTAAGATTTGAAAATATTACAAAACAAACCTTTCGAGAACTTGCTCTGAAAGAATCAGAAGCAAAGTATAGAGCGATTGTTGAAGGTATACCCGGTGTTATATATCTGGCGTATCTGGATCCATGTCGTTCGTTATCTTTTGTCAGTCCTCGTGCTTCTACTCTTCTGGGTGTATCTGATATTGACCTTCAAAATAATCCGGATATTTTGTATGATATTGTGCACCCTGATGATAAAAATCAAGTTATTATGAGCAGAACCAAACCGGATGCGAAATCATACAGAATTGAGTATAGAATACTTCATAAAGACGGTAAAATCAAATGGATTCGCGATGAAGCGTCAATCATTTATGACCCGGAAGATAATCAACCTGTTTTATTTCAGGGATTAATCTTTGACATAACAGATATTATGGAAGCAGAAGAAGCTTTACGAAAAAGTGAAAGCAGGTTCCGTAATCTGGTACAAAATATTCATGAGTATATATATAGTTTTAATTATTCGGAAGATGAAGATCCGCAATCATATCATAGTTCAAAAGCCTATAATCTAACCGGTCATAAACCTGAAGATTTTTATAAAAACCATGATCTGTGGAACTCTATTATATATGAAAAAGATAAAAAAGGAGTAAATGACTTTTTTACGCAACTAAAAGTCAAGGGTGGTGTTGCGTCTATCGATCACAGAATCGTAAGAAAAGACGGCGAAGTTCGATGGGTTTCAAATACATGCGCTGCACTACTTGATAATAATAACCAATTATTAAGACTGGATGGATTCATCCTGGATACTACAGATCAAAAAACACTTGAACTGGACTTAAAAGAGGCATTCAAGGCTGCCGAGACAGCCAATGAATTAAAGAGTCGCTTTCTTGCAAATATGAGTCATGATATAAGAACTCCCATGCATGGTGTTCTTGGTATGACCGAGATACTCTTAAAAACAGATCTAAATATTATTCAGAAACAATATCTTGAAATGATTCGCACATCCGGGGAAACACTGCTTAATCTATTAAATGATATACTAGATTTTACAAAGATAGAAGCGGGTAAAATTACTTTTTCAAGCCATGAGTTCAATTTAGAGCAAACCATGAAGGCAATTCTTGGTCCAATTCATGTACAGGCCAATGATAGATTTATTGAATTTTCAATGAAACTGGACCCGGAAGTTCCTGTGCATTTGCTGGGAGATTCTCATAGGTTTTCACAGATACTAAATAATCTAGCGGGAAATGCGGCTAACTATACTGAATCCGGCAAAATACTTGTCGTGGTCAGTCTTGATAGAAATGAAAGTTTAAATGAATATCATGATCCAAGAACGGTTTTCATACATTTTGTTGTTGCCGACACTGGAATTGGAATACCCCAAAACAAAATAAATACGATATTTGATAGTTTTAATAGGCTGGATGGAATCGAATTCATGAAACCAGGTGGCTCCGGACTGGGAACTACAATTGCCAAACAATTAGTCGAATTGATGGGTGGGACAATCGGCGTTACCAGCCCGTGCACAATTATTCAATCAGATACCGGAGGTCCTGGTAGTGAATTTTATTTTACCTTACCATTCATCAATCTATCCGGTTCCAGATTATCTGAGAAGATAAAAAATAATAAAGAGAATGAGAACGAAACCTCTGTGCCTCTGGAGCAAAGAATGCGAATACTTGTAGCCGAGGATAACGAAGTAAATCAATTAATAATTCGTAAAATGCTGGAAAAGATCGGTCATGAAGTATCCATTGTTTCAGATGGAAAGCAGGCGGTTGAAGCTGCTGAAGAAAATACATATGATATTATTTTGATGGACCTTCAGATGCCGGTAATGAACGGGTTTAAAGCTACTGAACTAATTAGAAAATCTCTGGGAAACAATATTCCAATTTTCGCAGTTACAGCGGATGCATATAAAGACGATCTGAAAAAATGTAGCGAAGCGGGAATGAACGGATTTTTAATTAAACCTTATAAACTGGAAGATCTGATCAATTTAATTAATTCCGCAAAATCCGATCCTGAGTAATGCTAATGACTGATATCATCAATTAATATATTTAATAATTCAATGGCATTCTCGGTTTTTGATCCGGGACCTATATCTTTTTTCCAACCAGACCTGGAAAAAACATGAAGACTATTCGCATTGTTTTCTCCAAATCCAATTTTTTGTTTGAAGACTCTGTTGGCACAAATGTAATCAAGATCCTTATCAATTAATTTTTCCTTTGCATAATTATCAACATCATTGGTTTCAGCTGCAAAACCGACTCGTATAAAATTCGAATATGTATGTCCGATCAATCCTTTGAGAATATCCTTTGTCGGAATCAATTCAATTGAGTATGCTTCATCCGTTGTTTTTTTTATTTTATGATCGCGAGTTATTCTCGCAGTAAAATCAGCCGGTGCCGCAGCCATGATAAGAACGCAATTATTTCCGGCTTCCCTATATACCTCACAGGCCATTTCCTCAGTCGTATCTACCAGTATATTTTTTGCACCATCAACAATTGAAAATTTACTTGAAACCGGCCCGGAAATATATATTACATCATTAAATATTTTCATACCTTGCGAAGCAATTTCCCAACCCGTTCTACCGGTTGATGGATTTGAAATGAATCGAACAGGATCAATCCACTCCCTGGTTGGACCTGAACTTACTATTAATTTATAATCCAGTTTTTTCATTATCTGCTCATTACACATTTCTGATGTAATTATTATTTCCTTCCAAGTATATTCATTATTGCGTTTTCAATATCATTGACAGATGCCATTTTACCTTTTCCTTCATCTCCGCAGACAGCAGCTCCAGTTGACGGATCCTGAATCACGACACCATCACTTTGTAATGTCTTAATATTTCTAACAACTGCAGGTGACATATACATACCTGGATTCATTGAAGGTGCAATCATTACGGGTATTTTATGACCTACGGCAACCATGTAAGTAGTACTGACGATATCATCAGCGATTCCAGAGGCAAATTTCCCGATGGTGTTTGCCGTTGCGGGAACAACTGCAAAAATTCTCGCCATATTTTTCATACGAATATGAATCATGCCGGAGTCCCAGTTACCAGAATATACTGGTCGATCTGTCAAAGCTTCAAATGTTGTTGTTCCTACAAATTTTGTTGCATTTTCCGTCATAAGAACCTGAACAGATTCTCCTTGTTTAACAAGTGATCGAACAAGATCACATGTCCTGTATGCGGCAATCCCACCTGTAACGGCTAATATTATCAGTGAATTTTTTTTATCAGACTCGTACATGATAATTAATACTCCACATCCAGCGGTCCGTATCCAAGTTCTTTTCTACATCTATTTACATTATCAAGCAAGGCTTTTTGCACTCTTTCGCTTAATTCACTATATTGTTTCTCATCAAGTCCCTGTGGCACATATACTGGTGCTCCAAAAGAAATTACCACCCTTGAAAAGGGTTTGGGGATTCTCTGTTTATCCCATGACTTTTCTACAATCCATTGCGGTGATGCTTCATAATAAAAAGGTACAACGGGTGCGCCGGACCTGGAAGCTGCAATCAATAACCCTTCTTGCATTTTGAATGCTGGTCCCAGGGGTCCATCCGGAGTTATTCCGCCACGACCGCCATTTTTCAATCCGGATATAAAGCCTTTCAATGCTTTGAGTCCGCCTCTAGTTGAGGAGCCCCTGACAGCATCATGTCCAAATTGTCTGACAACTCTTGTAATTAACTCACCATCTCTTGAAGAAGAGATCATCACTGTTGCCGGATACTTTTTTGTAAATATAGGAGTGAATATTACATTTGTGTGCCAGACAGAATATATCCATGGTTTATTATTCCTGGCAAGATTTTCTAAGTGTTCTGCACCAATTACTTTTACTCGTAATGTTAAAACATATACTCTTTGTATGAGTGAGAATAATATCGGGACTATACTTATTAGAATTTTCTCTTTCAACGTTTTGCTGTGTTCGAGTGATTCAGATTGTTTACTCATTTTGTCTCCATTTATCTTAAAAACATTCTATCAAGATCCTGTCTTGTAATTTTAATCATCGTAGGTCGTCCATGAGGACAACGTGATGGATCTTCAGTTTGACTGAGCTCATATAAAATATCCGAAATCACTTCTCCCGCAACAAAATCGTTTCGTTTAATAGATGCTTTACATGCCTTAAGCGCAGCATATTCATCATACAGTCGATAGGCAGTATCTCCATCAAGTATTCTGGTTATTAAGTGTGAAATAACCTCTTCCTCTTCGCCACTTTCGACGTAAAATGGTACTTCTCTGACAACATAGCTATCTTCAGAGAGTGCTTCAATTGCAAATCCGTTTTCCTCAATAAAATCTCGATTCTCTAAAATTCCTTCAAGTTCATCCGGTGTAACCTTTATTGCCACGGGGTGCAATAATCCCTGTCTCTCACCGGATCGTTTTTCTATCAATTTCCTTATTCGTTCATAATGAATTCTTTCATGAGCGGTATGTTGATCAATTATATACAGTCCATCATCCGCTTCAGCAAGAATATACGTTCCAAAAATGACCCCAAAATGCTTTCGTGGTAAGAATTTACTATTTTTTTCATCTGCCTGATTCTGTCTTACATCATAACTATTTTTTTCGCGGACTATTGAAGAACCATCGGAGTCCGGGTTTGAAAACAAGTTATTGTCTTTTGAGATATTTTCCTGCTTATATTCATATGTATTCTGATCGGTTGATTCATAATTATAGTTTTTCGGATTTGCATGAATATCGGGAATAAATGCAAGTGGCTCATCCCTTGATAATACTTTGTTTATTGTTTTATAAATAAGCGCTTGAAATAATTGCTCATCCAGAAATCTGACTTCTTTTTTTGCCGGATGTACATTTACATCCACTCTTGAAGGTTCACATTCAAGAAAAATAAAATAATATGGATGAGCTCCCGGTGGCAGCGTTTCTGCATAAGCACGTTTAATCATAAATGGAAGATTCTTAAATTCGACATGGCGGTTATTCACATACACAAATTGTCCTTCACGATTTGATTTATGAAATCCAGGATTTGAAAAATAACCGCTTATTCGTATACCACCAGCTTCTTCTTCAACATAATTTAACTTACTATCAAGATTTTTACTTCTAAACACGCGACCCGCTCTTACCGGCAGACTTTCCCTGGAAGGTAGATCCAGAAGAATTTTACCATCCCTTACATATGTAAATTGAACTGAAGGATGAGCGAAAGCAATTCTAATTAATTGTAACTGTATACGTGCATTCTCTGTACGCTCCGATTTCAGAAATTTTCTTCTGGCCGGAACAGAGTAAAATAAATCTCGCACAGTAATCGTTGTTCCCTGATTAACTGCCTGTGGTACAAGGTTTACAATTTCTCCACCACGACTTTCCAGGAAACCACCTATGCTTTCAGATTTATGTCTCGAACGAATCTCAAGCAGACTGATAGCAGCAATAGACGCCAGCGCTTCCCCACGAAATCCAAAAGTGTATATTTTTTCAATATCATGTAATTCATTGATTTTGGATGTCGCATGTCTTTCCACGCTGAACGGCAAATCTTCAAATAGGATACCATCCCCATCATCCTCAATTGTAATAGAAGAAAGCCCCCCTCCTTCTGTTGAGACACGAATCTTACTGGCACCTGCATCCAGAGAATTTTCGACCAATTCCTTTATAACAGAATATGGTCCGTCGACAACCTCTCCTGCGGCGATTCTGTCAATTAATACTGCTGGTAATCTGTGAATTCTTGTTTGTGACATTGTATTTTGAAATAATTGATACTTTAATGAGTATCTTTTACACGTATCGTGAATTATATATTTTCAGTCAAATGGAAAGACCGGTTCTCAAATTCTATTTTCGACTCTAATGATCTGTGATCTCTTGCCGAAGCTAAGTAATATGAAAACTGCAATTATTGGTACAGGTAGAATTGCCTGGAAACTTGAAAATGATCCATTGCGATATCACCCCTGTACTCATGCCGGTACCATAAAATATTTGAATGATCAGTCTATATTGCATAATCAGAACATTCCTTTCACATTAACTGGAATTTGCGATCTGAACACTCAGGTTATGAATGATTTTGAAAAATGGTGGGGTGGGACATTAAATAAATATTCTGATTATTATGGACTAATAGCTAAGGAAAAACCGGAATTTTTGATCATTACAACTTATGTTTCCAGCCATTCAGAGATAGCATTGTTTGCAATGTCTCAAGGCGTCCGCAAAATATTAATTGAAAAACCAATCGCGTTAAATCATCAGCAAAGCCTCTTAATCCAGCAGATGGCAGTAAAAACTGGAACAGAGGTATTTGTTAATTTTGAAAGACGATATCATGGAGGCTATCAAAAGATAAAAGAATATATAGAAAAATCCAGTCCTGGATCCATTCGATCCATTCGTGGACAGGTATTGACCGGATCTGGATTTGATCCTAATTCTGAAACCGGACCTTTATTACATGATGCCGTGCACTGGATAGATTTACTTGTCTGGTATTTCGGAAAACCTGAAAACATCCAGGGAAAAATATTTCGGAATAAAGCTGATACATATGAAGAATATTCCAGCAATTTACTGCATTATAAAGATTTTAGCGCACAGTTGATTACAGATGGTCGCTCCAACTATTTTGACTTTACCCTTCAAATCGACTTTCATGACAGTCGTATTGAGGCTGGTAATAGCGGAATTACTTTTTACAGTACAGAATTATCGAAAAAATATACAGGTTTTCGTGATTTACGTGAAGTGAATATTTACTATTCAAAACACAATCCGTGGGTACAGCTTTATGAGACTATTGC
The DNA here is from genome assembly GCA_050295715.1 of Leptospirales bacterium. Lineage (GTDB taxonomy): Bacteria > Spirochaetota > Leptospiria > Leptospirales > Leptonemataceae > JBNKQE01. Next base: position 3,807 of record JBNKQE010000002.1, on the reverse strand, counting down.
TTTAAATAAAACTCCAAAATTAATATATCCATTGAACGATGCAATCCATGGAATGGAAATAATTCAGACTATACAGGATTTTGAATAAAAATTAATGCCCGGTTACCAGTATCAATCCGAACATTGTTTGAACTGCAAATATGCTCAGCCTGTATTAAGGCTCTACCATATTTTACAAATCCAGCTGAATTATCATACACATTGTTATACTGGAAGTTTGTTCATTCCAGACTGAGCAATCAGTCGTAAAAATTTCAGAAATACATAAATCGACATCATCTTTGTTTGCATCATCAATGACAGGCATATTCATAAAACGATTTGATCCACAAATCTTATTTTTAATTAAAAAAGCGCTCATAATTGTTGCATTTGCTTCATCGGCAGTATAAAGTTGTGATTCCTTACTGGAACATCCGGTAAAAAAAACGAATGCAATGGTCATTGACAGAAGGATAATTAATTGCAGATAATATTTCGGTACAATATGCATTGAAATTGCCTTTAAGAAAGCATCCAAAACAGGATATTTCTTGTATACCATATTATAGACTGGCCAATTATGAAAAACCTTAAATTAACCTATGATGCGCGAATGCTTTTTAGTTCCGGAATTGGAACGCAGGTCCAGAATGTCACTAAGTTACTTTCCCAAAATGAACATATTGATCTTCACCTGTTTGGAAATCAAAATGAAATCAACTCATTCCTGCCTGATTTTCAAGGTAAAATTACTGACTGGAATGCTCCAATTTATTCCATAAAGGAACAATTCTCAATTCCCGATCCTGGAAAAGACAGCATTTTACATATCCCCCATTACAATGCATCAATCCGATATTTAAATAGAAGTATAATAGTCGTACATGATTTGATTCATTTGCAATCAGAAGAATTTGCCAGTATTCAGTACAGATTATACACAAATACTCTATTAAGCTTAATAGCAAAAAAAGCATTAAGAATTATAACTGTTTCTGAAACAACGAAACAGGAGTATATTATGCGCTATCCAGCTGCTGAAAAGAAAATAGATGTTATTCATAATGGTCTGGATCACACACTATTCTACCCACCTGATAAAAAATTACTTAATAAATTTAAAAAAAAGTATACTCTTCCTGATCAATTCATTCTAATTGTAGGCATTGGAAAAAAGCATAAGAATGTTGATTTTGTTATAAGAACTCTGGCACCTCTGTGGAAAAGTCACAAACTAAAAATGCCTCTTGTTCTTGGTGGAACCGGCGGTGTCATACCTGAATATATTGCCAGAGAGATTCAAATAAATCGTCTGGAAAATCATATTATCGCACTACCAAGGCTTAGTGTTACAGAATTATCGCTAATGTATGGCGCGGCTAGAATATTGATTATGCCATCATTATTGGAAGGATTTGGATTTCCCGTTATTGAAGCAATGGCCTGTGGCACTCCAGTATTATGTTCAAATGCATCATCTTTGCCGGAAATTGCCGGGAATGCAGCATTACTTTTTGATCCACGGAGTTCTGCTGACTTAACCAATAATCTATTACAGTTACTTGAGAATCAAAAGTTAGCAACCGATATGAAAAATAAGGGTATAACGAGAGCCTCGCATTTTTCATGGCAAAAACATATATCTGAACTTATTAAAGTATATTATTCCGTTTTATAAACGGATCATAGTAGAGTTTACGGGCTTATGGAAGAGAAAAGAAGAGAATATGCTGAAAAACTTCGAAATGGGGAGTCTGTAAGCTATAAATTTATTACTTATAATCCAAAGATCAAAGATTTGACTTTGGGACTGGTCAGTCAATATCTCGCCGAGCTGCATATTAATCATATTCGCAGTTCAATTTTCACTTTCCTGAACGAAACAATTAATAATGCTGTTAAAGCCAATCTGAAACGAGCATATTTTACATCTCAAAATCTCGATCTTAATGATTCTGAAAATTATGAAAAACATATGATCAACTTCAACCAGGCAGTGGCCAATGTTGATGATTTTGTAGGTGATCTTAAGAAGGGTGACCTGAATGTTCAAGTTATAATGCAGCAAAAATCAGAGGGATTAAACATCTCAATTCTGAATAACACTGGCATGACAGCTGAAGAACTTCAAAGAATAAACAGCCGACTCAGAGACGCGATGACATATGAATCCGTTGAAGAAGCTCTCGAAAGGTATATTGATACTACGGAAGGTGGCGGTCTTGGGCTAATCCTGACGATTATTCTCTTAAAAAAATCTGGAATAAATCCTGCTAATTTTAAGATTGAATCAAACGGTAAAATAACGCGCACCTCATTACTAATTCCTTCAAATGTTGGAAAACCTGATTTCCTTAAAGAAATTGAACAGAAAATCCTGGATGAAATTGAGATGATTCCTCCCTTTCCGGATACTATCCAGAGAGTACTGGAAATTTGCGATAATCCTGATTCCGATATGTCTCAAGTGGCTCAGGAAATAGAAAAAGATCCGGCAATGACTGCTGACGTTTTAAAAATAGTAAACTCAGCAGCTTTTATTCAGAATCAACGAATTAAGAGTGTAAATGCAGCTGTTACAATCCTTGGATTAAAAGCAATAAGGCAGTTAACAATTGCATCTGCATCGGTAAATGTTCTCAGTAATAAGTTCAATGTTTACAATGACTTCTGGGAACATTCTTTCATGTGCGGGTTTTACGCAAAAAAGATTGTAGAATACCTGAAACTGGACATTGAACCTGAACTGGTTTACCTTGGTGGTTTGCTTCATGATCTCGGAAAAATTGTCCTGTATAATGTGAATCCTGAGGCTATGATGCAAATACAGGGTCTTGAGATTGACAAAACAAGGACGAATAGTGCGACTCTTGAAGAAATTACATTGGGAATTTCTCATGCACATATTGGAGCAGTAGTTGCAGAAAACTGGGAGTTTTCACCGGACCTGGTAGAAATGATTCGCAATCATCACAGACCTTTCATTGCATCTCCCGAAATGAAAAGACCAACCTCTGTAATTCACCTTGCCGATGCTTTAATTAATATTGAATTAAAGAAAGGTAACTATGTATATATTGATGTTGTAGCTTTTAACAGTCTTGGCTTAAAAACTACGGATGAGATAACCATGCTTCATAACTACCTAATGGCAGAATACGAAAAGCAAAAACAACATGATCATTGATTAATTGAAAGCTTTTTCTACAGAGCTTTCAATTGCATTAACGAGCTTTTCAACAAACGGGACTTTGTAATGTTCTTCTTTATATTCCATTCTGGAAATATAAATTGAAAGTGCTGCATATCCGGTACCGACAATGGACTGTAACAGCATTCCAACATAACTACTGATTATATCTAAATCCGGACTTATTACTGTTAGCGCTTCAGTTATAAAATAGACTCCCATTGTTCCGGCGCTAAACATTAAAAAGAGTCCATATCCGATTTTTGCAACAGATCTGGCCCCTGTATCATTTTCCCATGTATAGCCGAATATCCATGTAATAAACAATGGTAAAACGTAGAAAACCTTTCTATATCTTATGGAAATTATTTCAAACATGGATTATTGATAAATAGTTAGAAGAGAATATTGGAAATTAAGAATTAGACATTCGGAGAGGGAGGGATTCGAACCCTCGGTACGGAAACCCGTACGACAGTTTAGCAAACTGCTCCCTTCGGCCACTCGGGCACCTCTCCATTGTCCATTCGGAGGGAGAGGGATTCGAACCCTCGGTACATTGCTGCACAACGGTTTTCAAGACCGCCTCCATCGACCACTCGGACACCCCTCCGCTATCCAACCATTCACAGCTG
>JBNKQE010000001.1:0-48808 GCA_050295715.1 Leptospirales bacterium | reverse complement strand
CCGGAGCTGGCTGCAGGCCAGGGTTTGATGCAAAACAAATATCACAGTTATGATATTTTTTATCATAACCTTTATACTTGTGACCATGTGGAACCGGCTGTTCTGGAAGTTCGTCTCTCGGGTCTATTTCATGATCTGGGGAAAGTGGAAACACGTAGAGAAAAAGAGAATGGTGAGGTAACTTTCTACAATCATGAACTTGTCAGTGCAAGACATGCCGAAAGAATAATGAGAAGATTCGCCTATCCAACAGAAACCGGAAAAAGGGTTCGCTTTCTTGTCAGAAACCATATGTTTCATTACACTCAAGAGTGGTCCGACCGAGCTATTCGCAGGTTTATGCGCAAGATAGGTCAGGAAGATCTAAAAGACCTGATCTCCCTTCGTCTGGCAGATAGAAAAGGAAGCGGCAAAAAGCAGGCCCTTCCACGTGCTATTAAAGAACTGATGCGCCATATGGAAGATGTTCGCAAACAGGAAGCTGAACTCAAAGTAAAAGACCTTACCATAGACGGACACTCTCTTATGGATATGGGAGTAGAACCGGGGCCTGCTATGGGAGACATACTCAAACAGCTTCTTGAACGCGTAAAATCAGAAGATCTTCCGAATACTCCTGAAGAGTTATCAGAAGCCGCTCGTAAAATAATCGAAAAAATATAACAAGCTCGATTATTGTTGTAAATCCATTCGTGAATTCGCCTGTATATAAGACATAATACGTTAATCCAGTGCATATACAGGATTTACTTACTAATATTAGTGAATAGCAGATGACGCATACAAACAGTATCTCTGTTTACTTTTTATGAAAACTTTTTCTTTTTAGGTTGTTAAAAGATCGGGGTCAGGTAAGTTATTGGCTAATCAGTATCGGTCAGGATTTCAACGAAATACTAAAAAAAAGGAAAAGAATCTGATACCCTGAGTTTATTTAACGGGGTTCCATATACGATAATACAATGATGGACTTCCGGGAACAGTATTCACTCCTTTATGATAGGATTAAGGATGAGAAGAACGTTATAATAACGACTCATCGTACTCCTGACGCCGATGGACTTGGTGCTGAACTTGCACTGTATGACCTGTTCAAGAATAGAGGTGCGGATGTTCACATACTCAACCAGGAAAAGGTGCCGGAAAAGATACGCTTCCTGGATATAAACAGAAATACTTCCAGTATCAGCGAATCCACAGGGATTCCGGAAGTGAATGGTCAAACAGTTATTTGTGTTGACAATTCTGAAATTGATCGAATTGGAGATGTTTCAAAATATCTTCGAGAGGATCGTTCCAACCTGATCATCATAGATCACCACGACAATGCACAGGCCGATTATAAAAACCTTTTTCAATTCCCGGGGATTAGCTCTTCCAGTGAAATCATTTTTGAGATCTATAATATTTCAGGACTGCAAATCCCGGTCAATATTGCTATGGCACTGTATACGGGAATCATTATGGACACCGGAAATTTTCGTTACAGAAAAACTCGACCACGCACTCATGAAATAGCCGCCCACCTCCTGGAGGCTGGTGTAAGACCGGATTTCATCAATGACCAGATTCAATTCCATGGTCCCCTTGCCCGATTAAGAATGAAACAACAGTTATACAATCGGTTGGAGCTGGACGCCACGGAAAGTGTTGCCTGGTTTCAGATCTCCTGGAAAGACCTGGAAAAGCTGGAGCTTACCTTTGATGATCTCGAAGGCATAGTAAATGAACTCATTGAACCGACTCAGATCAAAGTGGGAGCCCTTTTCACAGAACGAAATCCAGGTCTGACAAAAGTATCCGTTCGATCTAAAGGTGATACTGACCTGCTGCCTGCGGTAGAACCGTTTGGGGGAGGAGGGCATAAGAATGCCTGTGGCGCCTCAATTAAAAAAGAAATGAGTGCAGCGATCGAAGAGTTTATACCTCACCTGTTACGAACTCTCAATATTCAACCCTGAAATCAAATTTATACCTCTTCCGAGCAACCGGGCAAGGATGCTCGTCTGCTCGGATAATGGAACAGGCTTCTGTTCCTCTTAACATACTACGTGGTGAATAATTACTGATGTAAGTGAGAATATCAGTATAGACTGATAAAAGATAATTGGCTACGGCTCGAAATTTTTCATCAAGTCGCCCTATAACTGGAACTTCTATTATGTTTGGGAACTGAAGCCTGTTTCATTACTGAGGTCCATGGACGGGCCTCTTCCGAGCAGCCGGGCAAGGATGCTCGTCTGCTCGGATAATGAAACAGGCTTCAGTTCCTCTTAACATACTACGTGGTGAATAGTTACGGTTTTTGCTAAGTATAACAGTATTACACTGGACCGAGAAAATCCCTCTATAAATCTTGTCTGAGTATGTTGAGCGCAACCCGTGGGGTTGATATATGCTATTTAACTCGGTTCTTTATCTATTATTTTTTCCCGTAGTATACCTCCTTTACTGGAACTTGCGTGGAAGGGCACGTCAGTATTTACTGATCGGCGCATCTATTGTGTTCTACGCCGCATGGGGTCTCCAGAGGGAAGGACTTCCAGGCCTCCGATGGACAATTCACTTCGCCGGGATGATCGCTATCAATTACCTGCTCATACGCAGGATGTTAACCGATCCTTCCAGGAAAAAAATCTATTTTGTTTCTCTGGTAACTGTTGATCTTGTTAACCTGATAGTTTTCAAATATATTGGTTTTTTCACCCGTGTATTTTTTGATCTGAATCTTCCCATTCCTGAAGAATACAGGGGCATTGATTTTTTCCTTCCACTTGCTCTGAGTTTCTATACATTCCAGTTAATGGCTTATGGCGTAGATGTTTACCGTGGCGTCATTGATGAAGACTCAGGCCCTGCTCGTTTTTTCTTATTCATTCTCTTTTTTCCCCAGCTTATTGCAGGGCCTATCATGCGATCCACGGATTTTATGGATCAGATTGATAAACCGGTTTTTAATAAAAGAGCTATGTTTGATGGAAGCTGGTTGATCCTTGGCGGGTTAACCAAGAAGATATTACTTGCAGATCCCATGGGCGGGATCATCGCACCAATTTTCTATAATCCAGGAGTCTATGACTGGTGGTCCCTACTTGTAGCGGGGATGGGATTTTCCCTCCAGGTTTACGGAGACTTTTCCGGTTATACGGATATTGCCCGCGGATCTGCCAGACTTCTCGGTTACGATATTCCTGAAAACTTTCTGGCGCCATTCTTTTCGCAATCAGCGAGAGAACTCTGGCAGAGATGGCATATCACGCTTGCCTCCTGGCTTCGTGACTATATCTACATCCCATTGGGCGGCAGCCGGGTTGGGAAATTTAGAAATTATATAAACCTGTTTATTACATTTACTCTGGGTGGACTGTGGCACGGGGCTGACTATACCTTTCTTGCCTGGGGTGCGATGTGGGGATTTCTTCTAGCTCTTGAGAGATTTATTGAAAAAGATCTCGGATGGAAGTTCCTGCCAGATTCCAATCGCTTCTACCGAGGGATTCGAATCCTTATAATGTTTCTCTTATTCTCCATCGGCGCTATAATGTTTCGTTCACAGAAGGTCAATCATGGCGATCACATTCATACTTCAGCGGATATAATGGGAACCATGCTTTCGGGAATTTTCACACATGGCCCGTCATTAATCGAACACGAATACGAAATATCCGGGGGCGATCCGGAATTACTTCTAAGTATATTCGGCAATGAATTATTTGAAACCGTACATATTGGAACGTATGATTCCTTAATCGCAATGTTTCTTCTGTTATTTTTCTTTCATGTGATTCAATACCGAAAGGGATTTCTCGAAAGCTGGAGAAAGTATGATCCGGTACTTTTGATTATTGCAGCAGCGCTGATCGGAGGATTTCTGATTCCTCTAAATGTTTCCGGCGCGCATCAATTTATTTACTTTGTTTTCTGAGGTGGCTGTAATGGATTTAAGATTCAGACTGTATATGCTTTTTCCATTCCTGCTTTTTATGGCAGCGTTTCTATTTGACAAAGTATTCTTCATCGGTGACTTTCCGGATTACTTTCTTCGCACTGCGTCATTTCTTAATTACGACCACAAAGAAGTTCTTCGCGAAGAACTTAAAAATTATCTGAGCAAAAAAGATAGAAAAAAGACTCTCGTAATTTTTGGCAATTCGCGCACAATGTCATTTGATAATACGTATTTTGAAAAGAAGTATCCGGACTGGATACTTTTCAATTTTTCAGTCCCTGGCGGAACCTCAGACTTATATGCTTACCATATGGAAAAGTTTAAGGAGGAGGGAATTTCTCCGGATTATATATTGTTTGCAGTCACTCCTCAAGGATTCAATCTTGTTCCATCCATTGCAATGGATGAAGTAATTTTAAATGGTCTTTCTTTCACTTTTATATTAAAACACTTTGATCGCTATACACTGGATGAACTAACCAATTACCTGGCGAAAAAAACTTTCTGGTCCTACAGAAACAGGCCACGTCCCGCAGAAATATCCAGAAGAATTAAAAATGATTCTCAGTTTGCAAAGACATATCATTTATTTGTAGAAAGAACAAGGGATCAGCTCATAAGAGAGCGAGGTTCCGTTCCCTATAACATTGACTCCACTGTTCGTCATGAGGATGAGAACTTCCTTGTAGAGGATGCTCGAAATACTTTTAGAACTTTTTTCAATCCATTCAAACTTTCGCAGGGACAGGTAGACTTCACTGATGACTGCGTAAAAATTGCAAATCAGATTGGTTCTCGATCAGCTCTGCTCTGGGCAAAAGTAGGACCGGAATTGCGCAGATTAATAAATGAGGAACCTGTAATAGACTACTCCCGAAAAAAGACCGTCAGGGAAATATGGGAACCTTCAATGCAACGCATATCTCAGAAATACAATGTTGATATAATAGATATGAATTTTGAAAAAACAATAGCCTGCGATATGTTTTACGATGCAAGTCATATGGCAGGATATTGTTTTCATGATTTTACGGATTTCCTGATTCGCAATATTGAGAATGATCTTATTCAAAATGATAGCAAACAATAGCTAAAACTCTACATTAACTGTCGGATATTTTACAGTATTATAAATATTTCAATAACTGGATATAATGGAAAATTAAAATGAATTCAAAAAATATAATTCTGGTCACTTTGGTTGGTTTTTTTGCCTTTCTGATAGTTGTTATGGCCTTACCCAGGATGGGAGCCTCGGATAACTATGGAGGTGATTACGAAGTCTCCATAAAAGAATATGAGATATATGGTGAAGATGGGACGATCCTCCCTGTTGATGTATTTACACCGGAAGATTATAAATATACTAAAGCAGTCATTATGGCAGCCGATCGTGGACTTGATCGCAACTGGAATTCAAAAGGGATGACTATGTTTTCCGGTGAGTATATGGCAGATGCTCTCGCCTCAAATGGAATTGCTGTAATTCGCTATGATCAACGCGGGACGGGAAACAGCCTTATCTCCGGACGAAATGTACCCGACATGGGAAACCTTTCTGCGGATTTTTCCAGTATCAACAAATGGGCCGTTAATAACCTGGATGCTGATGAAATTGTACTCCTCGGTCATGGGGAATCATGTATCACAGCATTGTATGCATCAGAAAGAAATTCTTTGAAACCAGAAAGTATTTTGCTTATCAATTGTGCGTATTCCGGAACACTTCTTCACAACTGGGGTGAACGATTGATGCACAATATGGAGAGAGCAGGTGTCTCTGCAGAACATCTTGCTTTCGCCCGCAAAGAACTTGCAGACTGGGAAGTGAATCATTCCTTCAACACTACTGTCAAATTAGCTGGTGAAAAATCAGCAATTGAAAAAAATGAATCTGCACCTGAGGATGAGAGTAGCAAGACAACGAAACTTCACCCCGATTTAATCGCTTTTTACAGAGCGCTTGAATATATGGACTCAGCTGAGATGGCTTCCTGGAGTCAAAAAGCCCAGGAAATTGAATTCAACTCACTCCTTAAAAAAGCACTTTCCAGAGGAATTAATGTTTATTCCATAATAGGTGGAGCCGATGATGAAACCCCACAAAATGAAGTAGACACTGCCGTTCAACTCTCCACTGCAATAAATGCCGGGAATACAAAGGCTTCATATCATGTAAAAATTGTTAAGGGAGTGGACCATTTCCTTCAAGAAAAAGGTATAAGAAGCCAGACTGATATGAGTGCCGCCTTCCATCGAATGAATCCGTTTCGAAGTTACTCAAAAGATTTTATCAAAGAAGTATTATCTGCAATCCAGTAATATACATTTACATTCATGCAGGGGCTATTGCCTCTGCGATTTTTTTCTCAACGATTTTTCAGAATTATTTTTTCTCCCAGAAAACTATCAAATTTTCGTCTAATATGCACTTTAACAATTTTAATTTTTCGACAAATTTCGATTGCTTTTAGAATACGTTAACTAAGACTAAAGGTAATCTGGAGGATGATATGTTTAGAATAAAAAAACCTGTTGCAGCCATACTTTCGGCTTTAATACTCGCGACCACACTAAGTAGTTGCTACGGAAATTTCAGCCTGGTAAGATTACTTTACAAGTTTAATGGTAGTATTGGCGATAGAAATACAAAAGTTGGTGGTGTAATCAATTCAATTATCTTGTATGTTCTCTTTTTTGTACAAATTTATACACTTACGTTTGTTGTCGATGCAGTAGTCCTAAACCTGATTGAATTCTGGACCGGAAGCAATCCGGTCGCGATTAATAATGCGAAAGGCGATAGCAGCGTGGCAATGACAGAAGAAGGCATTTTCAATGAAAGGCTTCGCATTGAAATTAAAGGCGAAAATGGAAAAGGGACATTTTTTGCATTCAAAGACAAACCGGGTATACTATACATCCAATCAAACGGAAAATATACTCCTGTGAATACCAGTGTAACTGAAGAAAACGGCCAAACGACAATCAGCTTGAAAAGCGAAGGTTTTTACAAATCTCGCACTGTTAATTCTATACAATTTGCGGCTAAGAAGTTGGCTCTGGAAAGTCGTTTCAACACAAAGGTTGACAGTAACATGGCAGCCGTAACATCGAACACTACTGTATTCTAATGTAATATAGAAATCTACAGATATTAATTAGAACTCGAAAGATAATATAAGATCTCGTCAATGCGATTTCTTCTTACAGAAGGCCCTGTAATCTCACTTGAGACACAGGGCTTTTTCGTTCCCGATCGAATATTTATAAACCATGTTAGTTATATAGTATATATAATTTTATTTTTGTATTCCTCTGCAAATATGATCATGCAGGTGTCCAATATTTCTCATAACGATATGAAGACGTCCAAATTCACCTTGCCAGCCGGGCAAGAAATCTATGAATTTTGTCCAGATCGCCTGGATTTCCGTGAACAAAACGGCAGTGAGCAGTTTTCTTATCATCGTTTACACGCAAAACCTGAAGAGTCATATGAACCATATTCTCATTTCCAGGACGAAATGCAAGAAATGCATGTTCATCTTTCGCAACAAGAACGCGATCAAAAAAACGGAGGCTTAAACCGTTTCCACTCATTTCTATGATCGTACATTCATTACCGTCAACCTGAGCATATAATGCAACTTCCTGGCGGATGCTCTCCCTTTTCTGCACCCTGTGAAATGCCGCATGTTCAATAATAATTGCATTTTCATTTTCTCGAATCACCCTGGCATAAAAAAAATAAAGTCCTTCCGGACGCGTTATTCTCCATAACGGGGGACGACCATCAGATGGGAATTCAGGAATCTCCATATCTTTTTTCAGGAGAAGCCCTCGAGGATCTATTCCTGTAACCTTCAAAAAAACATCGTAACCTTCCAGATGTAACTCTGTTCCAACTGGAAGCTCAGCCGTAAGTATAAGAACCCTTCCGATGGGAGTACGCATATTGGTCAGTCGAGATCGTATAGATGAAATAATTTTCAATGATTTTCTGTTTTCCTTGATTTCACGAAAGGCGGCTTTACGAAAAATTATCGCATCTTCAAGCAAAGTATGAATTAGAAATTTGTTCATATCAAGATGGGCATGCAATTTACGAATCATACCCTTTTCTTGTTCACTCAACCTGTACTGCCTGCACATCTGATTAAATCTTTCATCCGATCTTTTGAGAGTCTTTTTCTCTCGGGCAAGTGACAGTTGTTTTTGACGCTGAATATAAAAATAAACAAGAACGATAATAAGAAGCAAAAAAGATAGAATGACAAACAGGCCCGGGCCATGAATACCCTCTCCCATGGAACGTACAATAAGGTCTGTATAATTTTTATCTCTCACTTCGATTCCTCATTAATTAAAGACTCTACCATCTATAGTTACATTATTAGACGGTTCGCTTCTTCAATTCAGGACGATGCATAGATAAAACATTCACTGAAAATTACTATTATGGAGACATAAATTGTATTGTTTTCTGCCTGATGTCAGATGCCCACTGACTTCTTGATATAACAAAATTATGCCCTGCGTTATTTACCTCAAGAAAATCTACATTTCTTCTCCCTGTATTTCTGGCTCTCTCTATAAAAGCGCGTGAATCCTCTACAGGAACAAGTTCATCGTCTTTCCCATGAATAAGAAAAATGGAAGTCCTTCCGTTTTTTAGAAGAAAGATTGGAGAGATATCTTTCCACTTATCCAGTATCTCATTTGCTTCTGAATATTTTTTTGCAAGTTTTTCCTGGAGTGAAATTAAAGCCGAACGATCCGCAACAGCAGAAGAGAGCTGTCCCTGTAATTTCAAAAGGAGAGCCCCATTACTCTCAATGGAAGCCATTGAAACACTTATATCATTCATGGAAAAATGATTATCTTTTATCAATTGTGCTCCCATCGGATCTTTTTTTTGAATATCATGTTCGATTTCTTCTATGGAGTGAATCAACCTATCCATGCGATCCGTTTCCGGTAAATAATTGTGAAGATACTTCTTCAGTTTTCCTTGAGCAGTAAAATACCTGCCTGCAGGATTTGTTGGAGCGTAAAAAGCTGATACAGAACGAACAGGTGAACGTTTACTGGATGCATCGAGTTGAAGGGCTGCACTCAATGCCAGGTGTCCGCCGGAAGAAAAACCAACAAGGTGAATGGTACTGTCAGGGATGTTAAACCTTTTTGCATTCCTGTTTATATACCCAATTGCTGATAAAACATCTTCAATAAGAGCTCTTCCATGGTATTCGGGTGCAAGACGATGCTCTATTGAAAATGCTCGCAGACCAGCCCTGTTGATGTACGGTTCCCAGTCAGAGTAAAGAGGAAGATCAGATCCACCGGTCTCCCAGCCTCCGCCATGAACAAAAAGAATAGCTCCCTTATGCTGCCCGTAAGAGACTACTTCAGGATAAACGGTTATCTTCAGTCTCTCTGGATTTGTCGAATAGAGCTCGGTTGTGGTCCCCTCGGGGCGAAAGAAAACTCCCCCTGCGCTTGTGGCACAACCATTCATGACGAACAATACCAATACCGCAGTATAGATAAGTGCTGGTTTCAATATATATCGTTCGCATATAGATGCACTCCTGTCTAACACAGCACTCCTCCCGGGCAATTCCTTTAAATCCACAGATACAAACAATATACTATATTAGAGTAAACCAAGTTTCGTCTGTGCTTCTTCTGAAGCCATAATTCGTGGATCCCACCGTGGTTCCCAGACAACCTCAACCTGAACATCTGTAACGCCCTCAACTCTTTTAGCAGCTTCTTCCAGTGAACTCATAAGGAAAGGACCGGCCGGACATGCCATTGATGTTAGGGTCATGGTTATGAAGACCTTGTTATTTTCCATAATATCAACACCATAGATAAGTCCAAGTTCTTTGAGGCTCATTCGTAGATCAGGATCCACAACGGTTGCCACCTCTTCCCATACAGCTTTTTCCATCTCTTCTTTTGTCATATACGTCCCCTGTTTATCCAATAAAAAGACATTGAGAATGATTTTCAACTGCTTTTAGAGTGAAGATTCAGACCTTTTTATCTCTTGTTTTATGATTTTCAATATGCGGCGATTACGAAGATTCATTCGCTGGATATTGCAACGATGATGTTATATTTTCATAGGTTCGTTCCTCTGACTATACTGCAAATCCTTGATAGTATGCAGTATAGTAATTAGTAACTAATCACGCTGCTGAGCAAGCATCAGGAATACCTATTCGTAATTTTATGAAATCCCGCCTGCGACAAATATAACGAGTTTGTTGCTTTTTACCCCGGAATCAGCCGCAGGTTACTCTTCTCGAGGTGTGTAGTCTATGTTTGGAGTATCCTTGTTAGTTTTCTCTCTCTTGAGTCGAGTTTAATCGAGCAAAAGGTCAAAGGATTCCACACTCTCCTTCCGAGATCTGGATTAGTTCCACCATTTTCCAGAGAAAGAACGCCCATATCAACAAGCATCAGAAAAACAAAAATGTAACAACGGGAAAAACCAGTAGCATTCGAAATGGCCGAAAGACGGGCCCAGTCCCTCTCATCAGGATAAAAATTAACACGACGAAGATCCTGCCCCTCGGACTGATATACTTTCTTCCACTTCGGCGTTTTAAGAAAACTCAGCTTATGGTGCAGTAGAGAATCGTCCAGCAAACATTGCAAATAAAAAGAGAGAGGAAGATTCCTCACCTTCCTGTATCTCACATATCCACTGAAAAACCGTTCGTAGTAGGAACCTGGAATCAGCAGGGTCGAACGGGAGCTTGAGAAGGGCTCACCAATCACTCGAATTTGTTCTTTCATACAAATCAGTGTATGAAAAGTTCAGAAATTCCCGGATAATTCAAAAAAAAATCGGCCGCTCACAAAGGATTGCACTGTTACTGCAGGTCCAAATGGTAAAGTTGAACCTTGCTCAATAGACTGATGGATTATATCAGAGCCAATTTTGAATGAAAAGAGTTTTTATGCAGATAGTTTCTAATTTGAAGCGATAGAATTTGCAGTTCGTGATAAATAATAAATCAGAAATGAATAAAGATTTAATAATGGTATATTAAATATATAGAGGAACGTCTGGCATTTACTTCTTAAATTGAAAAGTAAAATGCCAGACGTTTGGACTCAGTATAATTAAATGAATTTTAGAGAATTCAAAATTACGAAAGATTTGCCAGTGCCTGGTCAATACGTTTAATAACTGATTCGTATCCTATGATTGTGAAGAATGTTGGCAATTCAAGCCCCTGCATACTACCGGTGCTTGCAACACGAATCGGCATGAATAATCCTTTCCCCTTTGTTCCGGCCCGTTTCCCAGCTTCCTTCATCGCAGTACTGAAAGACTCCGGATCTTCCGGCTTTGTCTCCCCGAGAACTTCGACAAAAGCTTTTACCGTTGTAATGGATTCCTCCTGTCTGATAAGATTGAGTGCCGCCTCGGAATCCGGTTCAATTTTCTCATGGAAAATTTCCTTCATATAGGGAACAGCATCATCCATTGTATCCAGATAAACGCGAAGTGTATCAAAAGTCATTTTGATTCTCTCTTCGTCATCTTTTAAAAGTTTTGAAATACTCTCATCCTTTGAGATAAATTCTTTTGCAAGAGACCAGATCGATTCCAGCTCAACGTGCCGAATATACTTGTTATTCAACCAGTTTAGTTTTGTCTTATTGTTAATGAATTTCTTCAGTTCTTCACGGCTCATTCCTGTTGGATCAAACTCGGCACCACCCTCTTTTTCAGCTTTCTCCGTAAGGAAAAAATCAAACATCGCAGGACTTTTTGAGCATCGTGCTACATCAAATTTCTCAGCCAGTTTTCCGTCAGGCATAAACTCAACACCGTCATCTGGATACCAGCCAAGCAGTGCCATGTAGTTTACGAAAGCCTCAGAAAGATAACCAAGATCTCTGAAAAAGAGGACCGAAGTGGCTCCACGTCTTTTTGAGAGTTTCTTTTTATCTGTTCCAACAATTTCAGAGATATGTGCATAAACGGGAAGCTCAAATCCGAGTGCTTCATGGATTAGAATCTGCCGTGGAGTGTTGGAAAGATGACCGACTCCACGAATAACGTGGGATATTTTCATTTCATAGTCATCAATGACTACTGCATAGTTGTATGAAGGAAATCCGTCGGATTTCACAATTATAAAATCTCCAATAAGACGGGCGTCAAATTTTACCTTTCCCTGTACTACGTCTTCTACAACAATATCCGTCGGATCAATCTTGAAGCGAATTGCATACTTTTCGCCTGATTTTATTTTCTCATCGCGTTCAGCATTACTGAGGTTTCTGCATTTTCCATCATAAACATGAGGTACTCCCAGTTTTCTTGACTGTGCCTGTTTGATTTCCAGCTCCTCATCGCTGCAAAAACAGGGATAAGCTACACCCTTATCAAGAAGCTTCTGTGTGTAAGGTCCGTAAATACCGAGCCTTTCCGATTGGCGATAGGGGCCGAAATTACCACCCTCTTCGACACCTTCGTCAGCATAAATACCAAGCCATTTAAGGGACTCAAGTATTATCCGCTCCGACTCAGGAGAAGAACGTTCCTGGTCAGTATCCTCCACTCGAAGAATGAATTCTCCATTGCATGCTTTCGCATACAGATAATTAAATAGTGCAGTTCGTGCTCCTCCAACATGGAGGAATCCGCTTGGTGATGGTGCGAATCTTGTTCTAACTTCTTTCTTGCTGGCGTCGGTCATACTCTTAATTCCATTTTGTATTACATATTTTGATGGATAAAAAATCCGTATCTAATTATCTTATCGTTTGCAGATATTCGCGTAATCCAATTCTATTGATTTGATATGATATACCCCACTTGCTCTTTTCCAGGTGGGCTGTGCGAACAATTTTCCCGCTCTCTTTTATCAAATTTATCAATCTCTTTTTTCCATATTCTGATATGCGAACCCTTGCGAATGATTCATTCATCAATAGTTCAAGCATAACGGAACGGGCAAGAGCTTCTCCGTTTATCATCGCCTTTTCTTCAGTGTCTGCAGATGTTGTAACATAAACCTGGTAACTGGAACTGCTGATCATCCCGTCACGACGAAATACTTCAGGCATTGAATCCGCGACAAATCCTGTCGGTTCAGGGATTGTCATGCACGCATTAAGGGTGAAAAGAGTAACTGATACAACTGCAAATTTACATACAGATTTCATTGTTTCTTCTCTAATATGTCTTCTGGTAAACGATTCTTATTTACAGGATTAAAAACTCGAATTCCTGGTAGAGAGTAGTCTTTTTCTATTGCATCCGGAATAAACGATACTGTGCTGGATCTGATTTTATTTGGAAGATCCGATTCTATTATTCGAAAAACAACATAGCAATCTTCGGAACCACGAGAGTCCTGTAAAGCAATGAATCCATTCTTCAGCAGTGGCGCAAAGTCAATTTCTGCCCGGATATAGTCGGATCCTGAAAATTCTACTGGATAATCTCTATAAAATTGCTGCTCATCATAAAGGAAAACGGAATCTGTCGGTGGGATACGGAAATAAGTATGTAAAAAGACCCTGAGCACTCTTTTTTTAGCCGTCCTTATTGCCTCGTCTATACATACCTGGCGAATGCCGCGACTTCCCAGATCCATCTGTGGATAGGGAGAGCTCGCTGTTGTCTGCAGCAGGTCTTTTGAAAGAAAACCCTGGTCTTTAAAATTATACAGGGCATGTTCTTTGTAAAGGAGTTCAGAAGGATGACAGGAGAAAAGAGTGATCAATCCAGCCAGGGAGATAACTATCGATTTGATAGCATTTACGGATGGTTTCCAATCTATAATTCGTATTTGTTCATAAGAACGATTCATGTTTAAAATTCACTACCTGCCAAATACATATATGAAATGTGCAATGCATGCATATTACAGGGCCCGTATGCAGGGAATCCATAATTTAATTAGATTGACTGATGCAATTATGACCGGTATCTCTTCAGCGCTCGAGTACGACTACCATTTCCAGGTGTGCGGTCCTCGGGAAAAAGTCAAATATCTTTGCAGAAGTAGCCTGAAAACTTCCCTGATCGCTTAAAGCTTTTATATCTCTATTCAGTGTATGAGGATTACAGGAAGAGTATATAATATTTTTAACAGACTCGTTGCGGGCAAGAGAGGTCTGTACCGGCCTGTTTAAACCGGCACGAGGAGGATCAACAATGACTGTTCCAACACCGGACATATCAGGAACTTTATTATAGAGATCCATTCTGGAAAACTTTCCGGATACATTATGTTCCTTAAAGTTTATTCTGGCAAGCTTGAGAGAACGGGAGTCGCTCTCCATTCCTGTATATTCTGAAAAGAGGGGAGCAATTGATCCACCAATGATTCCCGAACCGCAAAATAATTCGAGTGCTTTGCGGTCTGTCTTTCCCCCGTTTATCCGTCTGGTCTGTTCACTTATAAAAGAGAGCCAGGGATGAATTAGAAAGCGATTGGTCTGAAAAAAACCGTCAGACGGGAATGACCAGAATGTGTTGGCAGTATCAGATATGTACTCTTTTAATATGACACCTTTCCCTATATCATCGGGAGTTATAACTTTCTCGTTATTTAACCGGAATGGATACTTTCCTCTTTTTTTGAGGGGATAACTTTTCATTGATTCATTCAGGGTATCATTCACCTGACGACAGCCGGAAGGAGGGAGGGGGATAACTCTATTTGAGTGTATCTGGAAAAATCCGCGAGATTCTCCGTCAAACTGGAGTTGTATATGATTTCGGCTGTGATCCGGCGAGGCGATTTCAATTGCAGGATTCAAGCGTTCGAGGATCTCCGCAAGCTGATTCATCTCACTTAAGAGATCTCTTTTAAGCTGAATTTCATCTGTATAGCTAATGTGTCTGTAAGCACATCCACCGCAGGCCGGGAATACACTGCAGTCCGATTCAATTCTTCGCGGTGATGAGTTTAATACTTCCGTTGTAAGAGCAAAAGCATGTTTGTTATTCTCTTTGAGAATTATGCATTCAACAGTTTCATCGGGAAGTGCTCCCTGAACAAATACCGGTTTCCCATCCGGTAGATGCGAGATTGTATATCCATTCTGGACATGCCG
This sequence comes from Leptospirales bacterium, assembly GCA_050295715.1. GTDB lineage: Bacteria > Spirochaetota > Leptospiria > Leptospirales > Leptonemataceae > JBNKQE01. The sequence goes on along the minus strand of JBNKQE010000001.1, from coordinate 33,756 downwards.
CAGAATATTTATTGTATATTTATCACCGGCTGGCATACGCAGGACATAAGCCTTTTACGAAAGGATTTAGAATAGACCATCCTGAAGATCCCCTTCATCAGCCTCTTCAATGGGGCGTTTTACGAGGGTCTCATCTTCCTGTTTTTCCAGATACTCCAGCTTTTTCTCAGCCTTTTCAAGCATCTTCATACAGATTTTTCGAAGTTCCATTCCTTTCTCATAGGACTGGATCGATTCGTCCAGAGTAAGACTGCCGCTCTCAAGAGATCTTGTTATATCTTCGAGTTCCTGCAGTGCTTCTTCAAAAGTTGGTTCTTTTTGCTTTTTAGCCATAACTTCAGGGTCGAGTATGGAAGACATGAGTCTGGTTACAAGAAAATTTATTGATGATAAGTCATAACCAGGCCGTTAGAAATACAATTATATGGGAACTACAATCTTCCTGTTCTCCAGAGGGAACTACAGGTCCGATGTTTTCTGCCTGATCTGAATAATAAGCAAACCGGGATTGAATTTTAATAATATTTATAGTGTTTATGATTTTAGCCAATACTTCAAACCGGAAGTAATGTTTTTATCATTGATTCGGATTATGATTGGAATCTTATTTTGTTTCACATAATGATTCAGTAGAACAGTCTTTTTATGATATTCATGTAATTCTCTTCAAGATTAACCGGAAGGAACTTTTCACGCTGTATTCTTTGCTGCTCAATAATTTTTTTGACTCTTCCAGGGGAAGACAGTAACGATAGAAGTGCATTTTTGCAGTCAACCGGTGAGGCTGTTTCCGATAGAAGCAATCCTGAATTTCCCAGCGTTTCGGCAATGGCTCCCGCATTTTTTGCAACTACTGGAATGTCAAACCACATAGCTTCAATTAATGGAACACCGAATCCTTCATGCTGACTCATCGACACGTAGAAATGACTTTTCAGATAAAAGGCTAACAGTTCAGACTGGGTCACTTTACCAGGAATATGAACATGATGATTCAATTCTGATTCGCGTATTCGCGAAGCGATCTCTTTTTGAAAATAGGATGGAATTACAGCTTCGCCGGGAAGACACAGCCTTATTTCCGGTCTCTCATATCGCAGTTCGTCTACCATTAAAATAAGATCTTCAATACGTTTATTGGGAACAAGTCTTCCCACGAAAGTTATATTAATTCGTCCATCGTCCAGTTTTCGCAGGGTAGCCGGATCTGGGGGTATGTTCCATCGGTGCGGGGAAACGGGTAGTGGTAGATAATCCGGAGATTCAAATCCATTATCAATAAGTGATTGAATATTAAAATGAGAAACTCCTGCGCTTGCTTTGAATTTATCTGCAAGATTGGATAACTCATTTTCGGCTTTATAAAGACGATCTGCCAGTTCCTCATTATAGAATTTAAAAAAATGCGGCGGTGTAATATTGTGATAGATAAGAAGCGAAGCCTCATTACGATGTTTAACGAACTCCGTAGCACTTGAAGCAATGGAATGGTGGTAAATCAAACCACTTCCTTTTTTTATCTTTGCCTGGGAAATGCTTTCAGTGAAATCCGAGAAAACAGGATCATAATAATCCGCAATAATGGAAGATTCGATGCCTCTGCTCAATAGAAGTTTGTGAATGAAAATAGCCTGATCAGATATTGCATCTCCCGGGACAAGAGACGTTAGAACCTGATAGATGCGCTTCAACTTTAAGACATTTTTTCCGCGAGTCATTACATTTGATATTTCAGTATCATTCGTTTTTTCAAATTCTTTCGGACTATCAAGCAATTGAAGCTTCGCATCCAATCCCGGACCGTAAAACTTGCGAAATATATCCAGAGATTCTTGCGATATCAAAATGGAACGAGCTCTGTAAATGTGATCAAGAGAAATGGATGAGAATTCAGAAGGATTCAGTATCCTGCTGCTCTGGAGTAACAGATCATAATTATTCACAAGCAGTTTTGCCGCAGCCATGGCAACTGGATGATATGGAGAAGCTACTATAATTCGACTTCCTGTTGCCAGTTCCTTTAGAGTACGAAAAAAGGGTGTTGCATTGTATATCTTGATTATGCTTTCGATAAAATTTACCGGAGGCATCATACTGTAGGGAATTCCGGCTGATGGAAGCAGACTGTAATTCTCATATGCAGTAAGCAATGTATCTCTCAGACCGGGGCATGGGACCGTATAGGATTTGAACGGGAAATCTGACTCAATCAGGAAACTTTCCGTACCTGTTTCTCCAGGACCTACGACTGTAATATTCTCATTTCGCAGTTGTTCCGGTATATGAATACAACCATCAAAAAAAGGATCATCCGAGGGTACTGCAACCAGAAAGACATTCATACTATTTCTTCCAGGCTATCGCGGCATAAGTCTGGTAGGTATCCAGCATCTCCTGGATAGGGCTTGTATATGGAGGAGGAAATCCTGCAGGGTTCAGTCTGATGATTTCCAGATTGGAAAACCCGATTTGTTCCAGTAAGAATAGAAGCGTTTGCGGATGGATGGGATTTTTATGAGTCGGATCAATATAGAACTGTCTGGAACTTACAAGAAGGTTTTCCGGATTGGGCGTTTCAAGAATTAATATTCCACCTGGAGCCAGAACGCGATATGCATTATATAGAGTATTAAAAAGCTGTTCGAAATTTAGATGTTCAATCAGATGAAGGGCACTGATCCCACCGGCACTCTCATCAGGATACTCTTCCATAAATTCCTGAATTCCCTGGTGTTCAACTTGAAAGCCTGCTTCAACAAGCTCCTTAATAAATAATATGTTAGAGTCCACACCAACTGCAGGTATTCCATCATCATGAAGAAGGTGCAGCAATTCTCCTTTACCACAACCAAGATCTATAAGGGGATAATTTTTATTTATCGATTCGCAGGAATGTATGCGCGGCAGGTAGGATTCAAGCCTCGCTAAAGTTGTCTCCGGGTCACTGTTAAACTTACTGTGCATTGCTGCATATACCGCATCCATTTCAAGATGCCTTTGACTCTCTGATTTCGTCACGGTCTTCTTTTTTGTCTTTTGGGATTTTTTTACAGTGGAAGGACTGAATGCACGAATTTTGTTTTCCAGTAACTCGATCTTTTTTCTATTCTCAACAATTATTTTTGTAACATGATTTTCAAGCATGTTATTTCGGGTTCTAAGAAGGGAGGCTGTCTCACCGCTTCTGCGAATCAGATCAAGTATATGAATCAATCGATTTATAAGGAGCGGTAATTCGATAAAACGATTCAGTAAATAGACAGGTGGTCTCAGAATAGGGAATTTTCTTGAAATTCTTCCCAGTAACCCGCTGATAACGGCGCCTTGAATTTTAATGCGTGACTGGTCCGTTTCCGGAGAAAAATACAACATTCCAAGAATTTGATTTCTCGTTAAATGTCCTTTCGCAAGAGAATCCATATAAAAGTGAAATCCGGCAGGATCAGGTTCGCGATTCAGAATCAGACGATATGCCTGATGAATGAATTCCGGATCAGAGAATATATCGAAATCTTTAATACTTATATGAGATTCAAAGTAGTTTTCCGTGGAAGATCGAATCAGGTCTTCCAGGTTTCGTGATGTTGCATAGATAAGTGCAGGGTCTGTTAGCCCTTCAATTTCAAGTTGGTCCTGCCGGCTCTGACTGTAATAGACTGCAGCGGAGGCCAGCTCCAGACGTCCAAAACGCCCCAGTTTCATCTCATAAAGTAGATTTCTTTTGTACAGCGGTGAACTGCTGATCAAATATGGAAAAATAAAATCAATAAATTCATCCGGATGCATCTCAAAGAGCTGTTCCAGTTTGACAGATCTTACGGTAGTCCCGGTTCGGTTTCCATCGGATTTCAACGTGAGTGTCCCCCTTTGTAGAGGAGATCCACCAGCTCTGAAAAAGAGGATGAAGGTTTTTGTTTCCGGCGTCCCATAATCAACGTTATATCGGAAAGAAAACGGTTACGGTCATACAGGGCGCCAGGTGCACCCCATTGAAAGGGATGAACATATTTTTCAGGAGATGAACCGAAAATATTTGCACCGGCATCAATTACAGTACCTGTATTGATCATTGTACCTATTGCAGTTTTGACCCCGTCACCGATAATGGAGCCGAATTTGATAAGACCTGTATTGTACTCTTCAAGATGAAGATTGTTCCAGAGTGGTTCATCATCGGTATACTTTAAACTTGAAGGATATTTTAAACGTATTTCGCCATAATTATTCTTAAGATCGGAGGTTGTCGTAAGAGCTCCCAGGTTGACCCAGCTTCCAACTATAGAGTGTCCAATAAATCCTTCGTGGTGCTTGTTTGAATAATCGTTAAAAATTGAATTTTCCACTTCGCCACCGATACGAACACTGTGGCCGATTATACATCCCCCCGTAATCCTTGCATCATCAATTCTACAACCTTTCCCAATATAGAGGGGGCCTTCCAGGTAGCTAAAAGGAGAAATTTCAGTATCCGCATCTATGATTACAGGGCCATTTCTCGTATCTATAACAGAACCAGGAAGAAGCGTTGCCGTTTCATTTATATACACAGAATTTACTTTTCCGACTACGGATACCTTGCTCAGGGATGGATGGTCAAGTCCCTGTATAAATCGTGAATCAGAGCCAAGAAGCAGTGGCAAATCATGGACAATTCTGTTTTCCATGTCTTCGAGGACATCCATTGGATTGTCATCTCGAGAGTCTAAAACATTATATATTTTTGTAAGGTAAGCAGGGTCGTATTCACGAAAATCTTCCCCTTCAATGCTTCGCAGGGGAGTCATGTTTTCGGATTCAGCTATGAGTTTTTCGTAGTCGGGATCCATACTTGCGAAAATAACAGACACTTCAGAAGAGAGATTCAATCTTTCCCTTGCTGAAAATATTCCGGTTCTTTGCGTAAAAGAGGATCTGAACCTGGTAAGCGGGAATAACCAGTTCGGAGCCCGGTCCAGGAGAAGAAATCTTTTTTGATCGGTCATAACAGTCGAATGCTCCTGGTAAACATGACCCGTCGGAAGTTGTGAGATTCCTGAGTAATTGAAATTACTCTACGGTAACCGACTTGGCCAGGTTTCTGGGTTGATCAGGTTCGCAGCCACGTTCAATAGCCATATAGTAGGCAAGAAGTTGAAGCGGAATAGCTGCAAGAATCGGTGTCAGATAATCAGGCGCCTCCGGAATAGCAAAGCTGAAATCTGACATGGCAGGAACCTTTTCGTCCCCCTCCGTATAGACGGATAAAATAATACCTTTTCGGGCTTTTACTTCTTCAATATTGGAAATCATTTTCTCGTAAATTTCAGTCATGGGAGCTATCGCCACAACCGGAACTTCATCCGTAATGAGAGCTATTGGTCCATGTTTGAACTCACCGCCGGCATAACCGGATGCATGTACATATGAGATCTCTTTGAGTTTTAAAGCTCCTTCCAGAGCTGTTGGATGATTAAAATTACGTCCCAGGAAAACGAAATCTCGAGCATCTTTGAGAGCGGAGGCCCATTTTTTTATTTCGTCGGCCCTTTTCAATATTTTCTCTATTTTTTCGGGTAACTGTCGAATCTCTCGAAACATCTCCAAACGTTCTTCTTTGGATATGACCCATTTGATCCCGGATAAAAACATAGAGAAAAACAATAGATTCAAGACCTGGGCCGTATAGGCCTTTGTAGAGGCTACACCGATTTCGGGACCTGCCATCAGGTTGATAAATGCATCGGATTCACGAGCCATTGTAGAGTGGGGATTGTTAACAAACGACAGAACCCGCATAAATTTGGATTTTGCTTCATGGATACCTGCAAGAGTATCGGCGGTTTCGCCGCTTTGAGAGATTGCGATAACCAGTGTATCGCCTTCTGCAATAGGATTGCGATATCGAAACTCGGATGAAATGTCGACCTCTGTCATGACTTTTGCATATTTTTCCAGAAACAGTCGACCAACGAGTCCTGCATGCCAGGATGTTCCGGCACTTGTAATTAGAATACGACTGATTTTTCCCTGAATATCAAGAGGAATTTTCATTTCAGGGAAGAGGATCTTGCCTGTATCATCCATTCTTTCGCTGATTATCCGACGCATTATATCAGGCTGTTCATAGATCTCTTTGAGCATGAAGTGGTCGTAACCCTGTTTATCCAGCTGCTCCACATCCATATTTATCTTTGAAAGTTCAAATGTGACAGGGTGGCCTGCAGCATCAAACAGGTGCAATCCGGTTCTACTGATCCATCCCCATTGACAGTTTTCAATAGAGTATTGTTCTTTTGCAGCGGGGATTATGGCTGATACATCACTGGCGAGAAATGACTCCTCGTTACCTCGTCCGAAAACCAGCGGAGATCCATCCCGGGCAAAGAAGATATTATCCGGATCTCCCTCATAAACCATTGAGAAGGCATACTTCCCTTCCAGCTGCTTTACCGTGCGAAGCAAGGCCTCTGAAACAGGACATCCTGATTTCATCTCTTCTTCAATAACATGGGCAACCACTTCCGAGTCTGTCTCTGTTTTGAAAACATGACCTTTTTCCTGAAGCTGGGAACGGAGTGTCTGATGATTTTCAATAATTCCATTGTGGACAATTGCAATTTTTCCGCGGCAATCGATATGAGGATGTGCGTTGGTTCTTGAGGGAGCCCCATGAGTCGCCCAGCGAGTGTGGCCAATTCCCATGGAACCCTCTATGGGCTGTACTTGCAGAAGGTTTTCAAGATCCTTGATCTTTCCCTTCTCTTTGCGGATAACCAGTTCACCGCGATCAATAACAGCAATCCCTGCTGAGTCATAACCCCGGTATTCCAGTCTTGTCAGTCCCACAATCAGGACTGAATCTACAGATTTTTTGCCGATATAGGCAACTATTCCACACATAACACACAAAGATTGTGACCCGGTCTTTAATTTCAACAAGGAAATCTATATTCGAACTTTCTGCAATCCAGGTATTTCAACCCCGGAGGCATCATGTATGAAGAATATTCTGAATTTTCTGAATCAGGCTCTTAAGTTCTTTTTTGTTGGGGGCCTGAGCAATGACACGAATGATTGGTTCTGTGTTACTGGCCCTTGTATGAACCCAGGATCCATCCGGGAATGAGAGATAAAGCCCGTCTTCTTCATTAACTACAGCATCAGGAAATGACTTCTTCAGCTGATTTAGTAACGCACTGAGTTGTTTTCCGCCAGTCGGGAATTTAGTTTTTTGCATAAAGAGCGGCGGCAGTAACTCCATAAGCTCATCTACACTCTTACAGCCCAGAGTGGTCATTGCCGAAAGGATTAAGGCTGCACCAACCAGTGAATCTCTTCCGTAAGAAGGAATACGTGGATGAATCACTCCACCATTGCCCTCTCCCCCGTAAATGGCTTTTACCTTCTTCATTTTCTCAACAACATTTGCCTCTCCAACTGCTGAACGGACAACTTTCCATCCAACTCTGGATGCCAGATCATCAACAAGATTGGCTGTGGAAAGGTTTACAACGACGGTTCCCTTTTGAGGAGTTTTATGGTTTGAGTTTTTGATCTTATTTCCTGAAATTTGATGGAGTGAATCAGCGCCGAGTAATCCAAGCATGGCGAGGGGAACCGTATACTCTTCATTGATGCAGCCCCTCTCTTTTGACCCAATGACAAGTCGATCAGCATCCGGATCCAGTGCAAAACCGGCTGCATAACCGGAAGAGCGGAGAAGGGAGTCAAACTTCTTGAGTGAAGCTGGAGTGGGTTCGGGAGGCCTTGGAAAGGTCCCGCCTGGATGTGGATCGCAAAAAAGACCGGTAACCTCACAGCCCAGGGCCCGAAGAAGCTCAGGAAGTCCTTCTCGACCGGCTCCGCCGACAGCATCCACAACAACCCGGTATCTCATTTTCTTAATTGCTTTTACATTCGGGATGGAGTCCATAATTGACATTATATGACTCTGAATTCCATGACCGGTTTTTATTGATCCGGTCTTTTTATAATTCACAGTAGTATTGTAAGCCTCTCCTGATTTCAATACTGCCTTGATCTCTTCTATTCGGTTTTTATCGAAGAAAAAACCACCCCTGTCAATAAACTTGAATGCATTCCATTCAGGAGGATTGTGGCTGGCTGAAATCATAATCCCGGCATCCGCCTTCCAGGACTTGACGGCTGCTTTGGCGGTTGGAGTTGGAGCAAGACCAATATCAATCACCTCTTTGCCGGCCGCCATCAGGGTTCCCGATATCAGTTGCTTCATAAACGGTCCGGTAGCCCTTGCGTCATTGGCCAGAATTATTTTTTTACCTGTAATTCGTGCGAATGCCATTGTAAAAAGTACAATGTTGAGTGGATCAAGGCCGCCTGGAATTGTTCCGCGAATACCCGAAACGGAGATCATAAGATCACCGGGACGGTTGGTTCCATGAGAAAAAAGTTTTTCGGAGAGGTTTTTATCCAGCATACCTGATCGATGCAGCTTTATTGATTTACGGTCAAGAAATATTATGTCTGCTTTTTGAAGCTGTGTTTTAATAAAAACCACCGGGGCAGTTTTTACGGATTGAATGATTTTGAGTCACTCCATTAGAAAAAGACTCGACCCGAATTCGAATCAAATAATTATGACAATCATAAGGTTAATCCGTCCAGGTGGTGGAACTGGTAGACACGCAAGCTTGAGGTGCTTGTGCCTATTTTGGTGTGGGGGTTCAAGTCCCCCCCTGGGCAGATCCTTTGTTTTTTCTCTCTGTCATCTTCAGTATTTTTCTCTTTTTCAACCTGTGATCGCCTGTTTCTCTCGGCTATCCGACGCATGATTCAGAAAGTGATTGTAATATTTTATCCGAAAGTCCTATATAAGGACTATGAATTCCGATTTTCCCACTTCCTCAAACAGTAGCATTTCAGAAAGTCCCGTAGTTGAAGTTTTTTCAATCTCAAAAAGTTTTAAAAGTCTTCGCGCTGTTGATCAACTCGAATTTGTAATAAATCGTGGAGAATTTGTAGCATTACTCGGTCCTAACGGCGCCGGAAAAACAACGCTGATGGAAATGATTGAGGGAATACAAAAACCGGACGATGGACATATCAAATTATTCGGATTGGAGTGGAAAAATAAAGAACACAGTATACGAAAGAGAATTGGTATTGCCCTTCAGGAGACACGTTTTCTAGAAAAGGTAACAGTCGATGAAATTCTTGATCTTTTCGGAAGTTTTTATGGGTCATCGCGTCTTTCAAATAACGAAATCCTGGAACAGATAAATCTTACTGAAAAGCGAAAATCGTATGTAAACAATCTTTCAGGGGGACAGCGACAGAAGCTTGCACTGGGAGTCTCTCTAATCAATAGACCGGAGCTATTATTACTGGATGAACCAACAACCGGTCTTGATCCTGGTGCGCGAAGGGAGATCTGGGATATTCTCATGTCGTTGAAGAGAAATGGAATAACACTTATAATTACAACTCATTACATGGAAGAAGCTGAATATCTCTGCGACAGGATTTTGTTTATGCATAATGGAAAAATCATTGCAGGTGGACAAAAAGAAGAGCTATTGCGAACAAGTGATGTGTTTGATGTGATTGAATATAAAGCATCACAGGATCACCCGGAAATAAAAGCGGAAGAAGTGAGTGGAATGATAAATTATACATGGAACCCCGGTGCTCACTCAGGCCGTATTATGGTCAAGGATATGAAAAAGGCTCTTCCCGATTTTTTTAAGATTATGGAAAACAATGGAGTGGAGATACAGGGTCTGGAGTGTCGCAGTGTAAACCTGGATGATCTCTTCTTGCGGCTTACCGGAAAAAGATTGCGTGGCGAAAATACTACAATTTCACAGAAAGGTTAATATTCATACAGACATTCCTGGACCGGTATAATAATAATGAAATTATTCAAAACTCCGATTTTACAAATATTCTCCATTCAGGTAAAAGAATTTATTCGCGATCCGGGCGTTCTTTTCTGGGCCCTGGGATTTCCTTTACTTATGACGGTTGTTCTGGGCGGTGCGTTTTCCGGTGAGGGCTCCAGGGGCTATACGATTGCCGTTGTGCTGGATGATAGAAGCACGCCTCAACTGGAGGATTCTCTGCGCGATGTAGACAGGGATCAGTTTAGAATTCAATTTGTAAAAACAAAAAATGAAGCCAATCGTTTGATGCAGAAGGGACGTATATCATTCTATATTACGGGAGGAGTAAAGATAGACGAATTTCAATATAGTTTTGATCCTGTTAATGAACAATCGCATTTAGCCTATATGATATTTAAGAAACAGCTGCAAAACGATGGAGAGGAAGATATAATTGCATTGAAAGCAACAGGGCAGAGATATATAGATTTTCTCATACCCGGCCTTCTGGCAATGGGAATAATGAATGCGGCACTCTGGGGATCCGGCTGGACATTAATAGAGTATCGAATGAAGAAACTTTTGCGCCGGATGTCAGCGACACCAATGCGAAAATGGGAGTTCTTTTTCGGTCATATTTTGACACGTCTTTTATTAAGTAGTCTGGAATTCTCTTTTTTATGGATTTTCGCCAGCTTCATGTTTGATCTTCCGTTTTCCGGATCCGTAACGGAACTTTTAATTGTATTTTTAGCAGGAAATTTTGCATTTAATGGAATTGCAATCGGAATCGGGTCGAGAACGGATAATTCAAGAATTGGAAATGGATTAATAAATGCTGTCAGCATACCTATGATGCTGCTTTCCGGGATATTTTTTAGTTATGAAAATTTTCCATCCTGGGCTGTGGAAGTGATTCGATATCTTCCGCTGACGCTTTTGACCGATTCACTGCGCGCCATATTTCTTGAGGGTGTCGGAATTGAAGAAGTCCTGGTTCCGTCTGCTATACTTTTTGCAACAGGCGGTGCTACATTTCTGGCCGGTTTAAAGTTATTTCGCTGGAGTTGAACGTGATTTTAAGATTTGAAAACTCGACATATTCCATCGCCATACAACATAGTCTTCCATAGTGGCGAAAGTATATTTCCGTCTTTGAAGCTCTTCAATTATTCTTGGGAGAATTTTTACAGTCGTCAGATGGGTGTCGTGAAACAGGACAACCATACCCTGTCCGTTAGATTTTTTTATCAAGCGATGATAAGTTTGCTCCATTTTCTGTTGAAATTCCTCTTCGGAAATTTCTACCCTGGGATTCTCTTCAAACCAGTCTCCTTTGACCCACTCCTTTGAGTCGAGGGAGTTAAAGTGTTTTGACCACAGGATGACGAGTCCGAGTTTTGCAACAGCTCGAGCGGCGATTACATGCTCTTCAGGCGATCCATCTCCGAGCCAGGGATATCCCCACGGAGGGCGAATCAACGTCATGCGAGGAGTCTGTATACCGAGTACATCATATAGAAATTCCTGATTTTTTCTTAAATCGAATAGAATTTCGGACTCTGTTACTCCTGTAAATTTTCGATGAGAAGCGCTATGATTTCCAATTACATGACCATCCTTAACCATACGTTTGATTGTATCGTTGTGGAGCAGTAATTTATTTTTCAGCTTACCGTCATATTTTGATCGATACCCTCCCGAGAGAAAGAATGTTGCCTTTATATTATATTTTTTCAATATTGAAAGCAATTCGGGAGTCCAATCTGCAGGTCCATCATCAAAGGTCAAATATACAACATGATCCTGGAGAGGATCTCCCGGGAAGTAACCCACAGGGGTACTGTATTTCCTCTGAAAATTATTTTTAGTTTCGCTGCGAATACTAAAATTGATAATAAGTAAGAGAGAGAGAAATGTAATAAATTTCTGCTTATAATTATTCATCCAGCTTACTTCCTGCCACTTCTTGTAATTTGAGAAATATTCTGTTTCTCCGGAGTACAGGCTAAAACAATTGGAAAAAATCTTCAGCAGACTTCTTGTGTTAAATTCTCTTACTCCACTGTACAAGGTAGCAAATGTGCAGCAGATGGAACATATATTTGTCCGGAGATTTACAGGCAGGGCGTCTCAGATTCAGAAGAACCTTAAAAATAAATGTTTGTGCCAGTTTTTTATCAGCGTTTTTTCCGGAGTATCCGTTAATAAGAGCAGGGATATTTTGCTTACAAATTCTGACTCGTCCCCAATAATTATACGAGGAGTCAGAGGCCTGCTTGAACATAGATTTACGGAAATCGCTAATCTATATGTTCAGCTTACTGTTATAATAGCGGTGATTATATGAAAAAAATTATCATAGGAATACTTTCAATATTTCAATTACTCTGGTTGTATCCTTTGAGTGCGCAAAATATTGATTCTGTTCCTTATACCGGTAATATTCCAGCTGGAAGATTAAAAGAGATATTATTCATATTGGTGGCGATATATTTTGTTATACTTGGAATCTATTATATACTCAGAAGTTACAATAAACAACAGTTAAAGAAACGATCTGTACATACAACTCATCGAGTAGATAGTCTTCGCAACAATAGTAAAACCTCGAAAAACAAGGGCTCAAATTTTGTAATCAATGATACAGAGGCTGCCGGTTCCCAAAAAGAACGTGCTAATCGTAATCGACATATTATGAACGATTCCCGGGATATTTTTCTCGAACAGGAGCGATGGGCTCTTCCTGGTTTTTTATCCATCCGACCTGTTATCATAGACAGCAGTGATATAAATACACCTGCCGAGCAATATCAACACTCATATAAAAAAGGCACTTTATTCAATCATTATACATACCGATTTGAAGATCTTCCTTCAAATGGTATGGTTTTTTCTGACGTGGAAGCATATTGTAGAAGTCTCCTTGATGCAACAGAAAACTGGGGATTTCGTGAAGAGAGAGTAACTCTATACCTCATAAATCAAAGACAGGAGTATCATCCGATACTTCAGCGAAAGGGATCTGTATATATATCAGGCGAAGCTATTCAAAAAAAAATGCCAGAGTACATTGTTGGTCGGTTATCGGCTGAAATTCCCGTTCTGGATAATGAAGGACATACTCTTTATCTTCCTTTGTTCAGTTCTGCCGGTAACCTGGGAGCACTGGCTGTTTATTCCTCCGCACCCATGTTCAATCAGACTCATATAGACCGTGCATGGAATGATATTCGCAAATATGGTGAATTTCTCTATCAAGCTCGAGCTTACGAACAATTCACAAAGGATCCTGTCTCAACCCTTTATAATGGAATGCAATTTCATACAGATCTTGGTGATACTGTTTTTAAAAGGGAGAGCTTTCGTCAGCCTCCGGTTCTATTATTAATAAAATTCAGCGATGGTTGTGATGCCGAGAATATGAGTATTCCCGGTATGATACTTCGCTCCTCATTTCCACGTGAATTCCGTTTGTATCGAATTGCATGTGATGTATTTGCAGTAATGGGACCTGATCCCGGTGAAAGCGGAATGGCCAATCTTGTTGACAAATATAGAATCAATCTCTCTCAATCCGGAAGGATTGTATTCAGTACAGGTGCCTGTGTACTGACACTCGATATTGCCGATTCCGACTCGTGGTTCCGGCAGGCCGGACTTGCACTTGAAGAGTGTTCCGATCATTCTGATTTGATGCTTGTCTATCGAAGTCAATCAGGTGTACTTCAATTCCCACGGATGCGAAAGGTTAGTGCTTCGTAGGTATTTACAGATAAGGAGATTTGCGGCGCATGAGTGAGTTACTGGATGAAAGACTTCTTATCATATTTATGCGAAGTTTTGAAGATTATCTAACACAGGATCTGGGAATTGAAGCTACAATAGAAGCATACGGGCCAACAAGAAATGAAGGTCTTTGTTACGAAAGCTGCAACATGATTCATTTTGACGGAGTCATATCCGGTGCACTTTATCTGGGATTTGACGGATATACGCGTTTGAAAATATTGCCCTTGCTTGTAAGTCATTATCGAGACCAGTTGACCGGAAGAGTTGATGCGAAAGCGATTATTTCAAGAGCGGTCAGTGTTTTTTTTGAAGCTATACAAATTGAAATGCTTGAAGCGGATCTTGGCTGGCAAATGGTTTCCTCTATTGAGTGCGATCATAAGATAATGCCGCTTGATATGAATCGGTATCGTAACTATTCTGTGATCTTCTTTCTGAAACACATTAAAAAGAAGACATATCTGGGACGCGCTTATATGAATTTATCCGTACAGAAAATCAATCCGGGAGAGCAGGATAGTTGAGTCGGGATGAGATAACCGCTGATAATAATAAATCAGATCATCGAAAGAAAAAGATTTACAACTCTATCAATCGTAAAATAGGGCAGGCCATTGATAAATGTAACCTGATCGGAGAAGGAGATCGAATACTTATTGCTGTGAGCGGTGGTAAAGATAGTCTGATCTTATTGAGATATCTTAAGGAGTTTCAAAGAAAAGCTCCGGTATCATTTGAAATCCTGGCTGCTCATGTGGATCAAGGGGGACCGTTTAACGAGGGAGCCTCCAGGGTAAGAGGGTTGCTGGAAGAGCTTGAAATTCCTTTCGTAATTGAACGGCAGGAGATACATGAAGCCATTGAGAGATTATCGAAACCGGGTGATACGCCCTGTGCCGTTTGTGGAAGGCTGAGAAGAGGAGTTCTCTACCGCCTGGCTACCGAAAATAACTGCAACAAACTGGCTCTGGGCCATCACGGTGATGATTTGATGGAAACCTTTTTATTGAATGCCTTTTTTGCCGGTAAGCTTGGGAGTATGTCCCCTCATTATCTCTCGAGGAAAAATAACATTCATGTAATTCGGCCCCTTTACCTCTGCCGCGAAGATGAAATTCGAGAATATGCAAATCTGCTGAATCTGGAGACAGTCACATGCAGTTTTTGTGAGGCTGATAGTGGTTTTAAGCGAAAAGAAATAAAAGATCTCTTGCTGGAACTTGATTATAAGTATGCGGGACTCAAAGATTCACTGCTGAAATCGCTTTCCAATGTGCATATTCAGGAGCTACCGGATACAAGATTCTGGAAAGATAATTTCTCAACTCCCAATGAATAAGAGTGTTCTATCCTGTATTACACTCCCCCTTCTGTATGAGTTCATATTGAATATTGATCATCTCCATTAAGAATGATCAAAAGGGATATTATACGACATAATTTAACTACCGGGCCAATTATACTAATTATATTAAGCAATTCAGGCTGCCTGAAAAATGAAAAATATTTATACCCTGGATAATAAAAAGGATTGACCCGGTTCAGAGGTAGAATTAAGTTGGATTTGTTGGTGGTGATAGAGAAGGGGTTCCACCCGTTCCCATCCCGAACACGGAAGTTAAGCCCTTCATCGCCGATGGTACTGCAGAGTTCGCTCTGTGGGAGAGCAGGACGCCGCCGACTCTGCTATTATAAATATCATCAAACAAAAAGCCGGTTTTGAACCGGTTTTTTTGTTTTAAACTACTATTTGTTTCACGATTTCAGAAGCTTCATAGATCCCGTAATCGAGCCGGATCGATTCCAAGTGCACTGCATAATCCGCGTGCTTTAACCAGAGTCTCTTCCCACTCTCCTTCAGGTGTGGAGTCATATACAATCCCTCCGCCTACCTGGAATTCAAATTTGTTTTGAGAAACAAGGATAGTGCGAATTACGACCGACAGAGATAATTTCTCAGAGCCGGAAATGTAACCGAGAGCACCGCTGTAAACCCCGCGTTTCACTTTTTCCATTTCGGAGCATATTTTCATTGCCCGTATTTTTGGTGCGCCTGTCATCGATCCAGGCGGGAAAGTTGATGCTACAACATCAGCAATTGTAGTACCCGGTTTTAATACTCCTTTAATTACAGAACTCATATGATGGATTGTGGGGTATGACTTCACGCGAAAAATGTCATCAACAACAATACTTCCGATATTACAGAAACGTCCCAGGTCATTTCGCATAAGATCGGTAATCATAAGGTTTTCAGCGCGATCCTTTGTGCTGTTTTTTAAGATTTGTTTCGCGTTTGCATTTTCTTGATTGTTACCAGGAATCGCGGATATGGAGCCTTTGATTGGTTCCGTTGTTATATTATTTCCCCGTATGTTTAGGAATAATTCCGGACTGGATGATACCACACTGAAGTCCTCATATTTGAGCACTGCAGAGTAGGGTGCGGGACTCGCATCGTGAAGGCGTGCGTGAAGGATCAGAGGATCAACGATATCGGTTGTCCTGCCTGTAAATTTACGGGTCAGGTTCGCTTGATAAATATCTCCTCTGATTATATGCTGGCGAACTCTTTCAACAGCATCTTTGTAACTTTTGCCCGTAAAGTTTGAATGGAGTTCTTTTATGCCGGGAAAATAATCATCATCGTATGCATTTAATGAGTTCGCAGATTTCGCTTCCGTATTGATTCTTTTTTCAACGGTTTGCCGGAGAGATGCGTCTTCTGTAAATACAAGTATTTCGTTCTTTTCGGGGTATAATTCAAGAAGACAGGAATACTGTATGAGTCGAAATACAGGAGTTTCAATATAACTCTCTTCATCAACAGGCAGTATCTCAAGAGAATTTTTCAGTTCATATCCAATATATCCAATTATAGTTGTAGAATTGCTCAGGTTATTTTTTAATATAGATTCGAAATCAGAAAAATTCTCGCCTTCATAAATCATTTCGGGGCGAAGTGCAATAATGGATACTCCTTCGCTTGAATTTCCTTGAGAACCTGAGTGTAAAAATGCGTAACCGGACTCTCCTTCCGTAACACGAAAGGCTATATCTAAAGGAGTCAGAGGTGAGTGTATTATGCTGTAATCGCTTTTAGAAGAATCCGGCATGAATTTTTCTGTCCTGCACGAGAAGTTCTCTCAGAGTTTTCGTAATTGTGTGGGACTCGCAGAATGTGTTTGCTACACCGTCAATTGTACTTATATCCAGAGCATCCAGGGCGACATTCGTTATAAAAACATGATCAGCTTTTTCCAGATCCGGAGTTCTATACTTTCCTTCATGAATTTGCCAGGGACTGAGCCGCTTTATCGCTGATCTGACCGTACCTGGTAATATATCACAATCTTCGGAAGGTGTGTATATATGCTCGTCTTTTATCCAGAAAATATTTCCTGACGATGTTTCACTTATGTATCCATCTACTGTAAGGAGCAATGCATCATAACAATCCGACTCAATTGCTTCCCACCTGGCAAGCATAGAATTTACACCCTGCATGGTCTTGACTGATACAGGCAGGGAGCTCAATGGTATTTTCGTGCAGGAAGATAATTTGAGTTTTTTTGCTTCGTTATCGTAGGGTGCAAGAGGGATTGTCTCCATGATCAAGCGAATTTTTTGATGTTCGATCAAGGGAATATATCCGGCACTTTTCGCATCGCGTGTTAGTGCAATACGAATAAATCCATCTAAAATGCCATTTGCGGATATGAGTTGCCTGGCAAGAGTATCTAAAGGAAACTCATATCCAGGAAGCCGCAGAGCCAGTCTTCCGCGTTCCAGTCTCTCCATATGAAGTTTCCACTGCCAGGGTAGTCCATGATCAAGACGGATGGTTTCAAAAACTCCATCTCCAAATCTCCATCCTCTGTCTGTAAGAGGAATGGAAACTTCATTTTCATTAACCAGGGTGTCGTCTAAAACGACAAATTTCAACCGTCTTCCCCGGTAGAACGAAAACACCCAATCTGTTCACCATAGCGAACTTTTTGTCCTTCTACAATACTCGAATCAAAATCCATCATATCTTTCTCAAATAATAGAATGACTGTAGAACCCATTTCAAATCGGCCAAGCTCATCGCCACGATCCATAAAAATCGGTTCTTTGTATTCTTTGCGCCTGTGAAAACGAACCCAGCGATTCGTAATCAGTTTGTCGTAGGTTACTCGAATTCTCCCAACATTGGTTGCACCAACTTTGATTACAGCCATCATTCCATAATCCGTAGAAAAATAACTTGTTAGACGTTCATTTTTTGGAAAAAGATCCTGAACACCTGTAACCGATACTCGATTTACTGTAAAAAGTTTTCCTGGTGTATAACCCAGTGCGACAATATCTCCTTCGTGAGGATTATGGATTCGGTGGTAGTCCTGAGGACTGAGATAGATAACCATATATTTACCGCCCTGAAACTTTTCAGTAAATTCAGGCCATTCCAGAAGGTCATCAAGGTCATATCTTATTCCCTTTGCCTGAATCATTTTACCATCGGTAATCTCTCCGAACATCGAAACTCTTCCATCGACGGGAGATACTATGACACGGTCAGTTCTATTTACGACACGAGCTCCTTTTTTTAGTGCTCTCGTAAAAAACTTGTTCAGTGAACGATAATCTTTAATTTGAAGTTCCGCTTCATCCACGTTGATTTTATAAAATCGTGCAAACGCCTGTATTACCGGAACCATAAGGAATCGCGGTAATTGAATGTATGTCAACCAGCCAAACATTCTGCTTACAAGGTTTTTGGGCATAAGAACAAGAAGCAGAACGAACAGGTCTCTGGATATCTCATAGGCTACCGGTTCCTGAGTGAGATATCTATTGTATTCATATCGTATATGCTTTGACATTAACAGAAGAGATAGTAGTGGAATAAGAGATGTAATCAGGCCTGATACTATTGTTGCATTGAGAGCCAGAGCACGGTGCCCGACATCGTCAAAGCGAAAGACAAATCCGCCAACGAATATTATTAACAGATAAACGATCAGATACATTTGTGCGACACGTCGCCCTCCCAGATACGCCGCAGCCTGTCTTCCCGCAAAGGACCAGCCGCCCATACCGGCCAGTGTGAATGCGAAAAGACCAACCATAAAGAACAGCCAGGAGTATTGCATATATGTATTGCTGGCCAGATCAGTCCCTTCGAAATCAATCGGGTTAAAAAGGTCAAATCCTGTTCCGGATACATGATAAAGTAAGAATGCAGAAGTGGTAACAATAAATCCTTCGATGAAGGGAACCATCATATTTGCCAGACCCTGTTTGGCTGGATGGTCAGTTCTTACAGATCCTGCAATACTTGCGAATTTCCCCTGTCCGGTCTCTACCATTACATGGTAAACGGCAATTGCAGAAAAAAGCCTTCCCCAGCCCGTTTGGGATTCAGGAATAAATGAGGTTTGTGCCTGATCAAGTAATGAAACAAAGCTTATAAAAACAGATACTTCATTGTATTGAGACCATGCTTTTAAGGCAAGGATCAGTGATGTTCCAAGAAAAATAAGTCCGGGTAAGAAGACTCTGCTCGATACAAGGCCAAGTCTTTTGATACCACCAAGCAGGACCAGAGTTAAAATAACAAATAGAACTGCACCGATAGTAATGGGCGGTATGCGAAGCGGTGATACAGCCATTGCTCCATTGAGAACCGCGCTCATGAGAACATTCCCCTGAAGGAGTGAGTGGATTATAATCAGAACGGCAATCATCCATGCAAGCCATCTTGCATTCAGAACCTTCTCAATGAACATTGCCGGTCCACTTTCAAGGAAGTCTTTGTGACCGTTAATCTTTCTGTAGCGCAGTGAAAGCGTGGATGATCCAAATTGAATTGCCATGCTCAAAAGTGATGTAATCCAGATCCAGAAAAGAATACCTGTACCGGCAATGCTGAGTGCCAGCATACTTCCAATCAACGCACCTGGCATTATTGAAGATGCAGCCCCTGTAGCAAAAGCACGGCCCGGTGCTATCAATCCTTTTTTTCCCCTTGCATCCAGTGCCCCGGAAGCTATTTTCACCCCCAGTAGAAAATGAGGGATCTGAAAGCCTCTGAGCTGTACTGTCAGAAATAGTCCGACAATAAAAATGAGCCCGGTATAAGGGTAGCTTAAACTATCACGTAACTCTAGCAAATTCATTAGGTAACCACATTCTTCCCGGAGTCAGATAAATTGTATACAACACTATCCTTTCGCTATGAAAGGACTGAAAGGGGAAATTTAATGACTATGAAGCGAATAACCGCCTTTTTTATCACTTTCTTTTTATTTTTACCGTTTGGTGTTTCTCATGCTATTCCATTTGAAGTGGGGCTTCAGGTTCGGGGAGACTATCGATTTCGTGATAAATTTGACCTTGGTATTGAAAATTTCAGATCGTCCCTTACAAATTCTGAGCCCACAATATTAAAATCTGATGGAATCAAGGCCCTGGGAGTTATGGAGGCCTGGATTCGTTTCTCCGGTGTCATAGGTGATGAAAGTCATTTTGGGTTGGCTATCGGAAATTATTACATACCCTCGGTAGTTCTTGATGAATATAGAAATGGTCCGGAAGTGTATCATGCAAACTGGGATTTTCGAGCCACATATCTTATGTTCACATATCACTATGCATTTGAACGAGGGCGCAGGGGATTTCTCTGGGGATGGAGACCGGAGATTGGAGGAGGGTTCGGATACGCTCCCAATGCATCCTGGAAGAGCTATGGGTACCGAATCAAGGATGGCAATTATACGGAACAATCCGCTTACCAGGAGTCAAATTTTGGAACTTTACTAAGACTGGAAGCCGGGCTCAGCCGCATGTTCAACCGTCATTTATTCTATAGAATCGGACTCTCTTTGGATTATTTGAATATCTCATCCATGAGCGGAAGTGTTCAGGGATTGAATGGAGGATACTATGTAATGGGAAATGGAGGGATTGTGCCAATCACGGAAAATATAACAACCCTCATAGCGCCGGAAAGTGTAACCGGTTCTGATTATCAGAGTTATATTCCCCCAATTCAGGGACGCAGCAGTTTTACAATGGGAACCATGGGTATCTTTTTCAGCGCCGGAGCAAGATTTTAATCATCATCCAGTATTGCTGAAAAAATAGAAAAATACTTAACATACAATGGCATAACATATATAAGGGTGTGTGGTCGGTGCAAATAAAAACACACACTTTCTTCTTGTAGATTGCAATAATTTTTATACTTCCTGTGAGAGCGTGTTTGATCCATCTCTTTTGGGTCGGGCCGTTGTAGTTTTATCAAACAATGACGGATGCATTGTTGCCAGGTCAAAAAAAGCAAAAGACCTTGGTGTTGGTATGGGTGTCCCTTTTTTTCAGGTTAAAGAACTTCTCGAGCAAAACGATGGTCGAATACTCTCCTCAAATTATCGGCTGTATGGCGATATGTCGCAAAGGGTTCAGTCCGTCCTGAAGGATCTCGCCGGTGAAACGGAAGTCTATTCGATTGATGAATCATTTATACCTCTTCGAGGGACGAAAATAAGCGGAATCGTTGAGCTTGCCAGAAAGATAAGAGATACAACCTACCGTTATACCGGAATACCTGTAAGCGTAGGATGCGGACGCACCCGGACTCTGGCGAAACTCGCAGCACAGTATGCAAAAAGAGGGGACGGAGTTCAATTAATTCCGGACAATGAAGCCGCCTCTCCATTCTTAGAAGAAACTTCTGTAAACAGTATCTGGGGGATTGGTCCTGCAAGAGCTGCTCTACTTCATGAAGAGGGAGTGCATACAGCTGCCGGGCTTATTTTGCAGGATGATCGTTGGATAAGAAAAAAGCTGACTCTTTCCGGACTTCGCACAGTTCTTGAGTTGAGAGGGGAGTCCGCATGGAATCCGGAAGATATGCGAAATATGAAGCAGGCGGTAACCTCCAGCCGCTCCTTTGCAAGCAATGTTTACGACAGCGAATCACTGGGGAGATCCATTGAATATTTTTCAAGGCTTGCAGCCGATAAACTTTTTCGACGAATGCTGAAGGCCAGTTCGGTTACTGTATTTATTTCCACAGATCGTTTTTCAAGAGGGCCTGGATATTTCAATCGCGTGAAACTGGGAATCGTAGGAGCAACAAACAATCCGAGAGTTATAACGGGGCTTGCACTTGAAGGTCTGTCAATTATATATCGAAAAGGTTTTGCATACAGCAAAGCCGGAGTAATTCTCGAAGGGTTGCAGTCAGAATCCGAGGGAAGTCAGCTTGATCTGTTTGGCTACGAGAAAATGTTAAAAGAGGAACAGCTGGTTACGGCGCTTCGTAAAGACGGAGTAATATTGTATCCTGCTTCACGTTTCTCAAGAGAAGAAGATCGATGGAAAACAAAAGCGGCGCGAAAAAGTCCCGACTACACAACTGACTGGAATTCTCTTCCTGTCGTAAATAGTCTGTGCACCCGGCCGCGATGACTATGATATTGTCCGGTAATAACTCAGTAATGCGAGAGTCTCCGGGCCCGGACTTGAAACATTCTCCAGATATTCAATGAGCGACTTTCTCCAGGTTTCGTTATCATGATTTTCCAATCTTACATAGACACGTCGAACGTTGACCATGCTTTTGATCTCCACATATCTTGCCTGTTTGTCGTAAAATAGATAATCGCCTACAATATTTTCGTTATATTTTACGGAAGCAAGTGTGTTCAC
The DNA here is from genome assembly GCA_050295715.1 of Leptospirales bacterium. Lineage (GTDB taxonomy): Bacteria > Spirochaetota > Leptospiria > Leptospirales > Leptonemataceae > JBNKQE01. Next base: position 11,422 of record JBNKQE010000001.1, on the reverse strand, counting down.
AACACGGTCCAGCCATATAAGTCCATGGTTGTTTCGTTCAACATAGTCAGCTGCTTTCAGTACTTTCGTAGGTAAAGGTGCTCGTTTTTCCTTTGGTCCTATGATAACTCCGGTTCTTCTTGGTCCCTCAAACTCATCCGTTGTCGTTTCTTCTTTTTCAGGAGTCCCTTTTTTTGTCTTCTGAGGTTTTCCAGGTTGCTGCACTTTGAACAGGGATTCGATTATGTTCGCAATAACGTTAACTAACCTGTCCAGAATACTTTGTTGTTTTTTTCTCTTCTTCTCATTTTGTTTTTCTATGTCTTCTTCCCATTCGCGAATAGCTTTTGCAAAATCCAGTTGTTCATTAATTATGGATGCAGGATGCGTGCTCTCGCTTACTTTTACCAGGAAATTATATACACCGTTATCATATCCGCTTTTTTTTGCCATCGAGTGTAGCATCGATCGAATGTTTTTATTTCGAATAAAAGCCCGAGGAAGATTATAAGTATAAAGTAGATATGCAGAATCACTATTTTCTTGAGACTTCTTTTCTGAAATAAGGACTTCGGGATTTTCTTTGATTCTTTTTAGAATTTTTGGATACAGATCTGTTTTTGAACGAAAACGTTTTTGCAGCGAGTCGGGTATTTTTAATGAATTTGTATCAAAGTGATATGGCTCAAATAGTCCATTCAATGCTTTAAGCGTTTCTGAAACAATAAGCTCCAGTACCAGTCGACTTCTGATTGAACTGTATATTCTAACCTCCTGAATCAGCCTTTCAAACGCTTCAATGAAAAAGTCCGGGCCATCTTCATTTTTAACAAGGAACGGATAACGAATTAACTCATCCAGGTATTTCTTATCCTGAGAAGTTCCCTCTTTCTCAATCCACTGTGTTTTATCTTCCGGAAATTGTGTTAGAATAATCTTTCGTGCTGTTTTCACAAAAATCAAATAGACCCATTCCATTTCAGAACGAACTTCACGGGAATCCGTATTTGTAGCCTCAATGAGTCCTTCCAGTGCCGGAAGAGGTATGTGAAAATCAGGTGCCAGCCTCAGAAGAACTGGGTTTTCTTTTTGTGCCCGGAGGAAACCGGCAATGTCATCCACCAGGTCGGAGTTGGATTTCAGGTCTTCAAGGATTAATGCTGCATCACAGGATAGGTAATGCAGAACGGATTGCAGTAATTGAAGATTTGGCCGATGCTCCATCTCCAGCAAAAAATCAAAAGAGAGATTATGAAGGTTTTCCATTGAGAGATGCTGATCCAGAGAGTCCCCGGGATTGAGATCAGGACTGTTTTTTAAGCGGCTGGTAATTACATCTTTAAGTTTTCCCTGTAAATCCAGGTCTCTGAAAAAAGCGTTTCTATGTATTATATACTTAATCAGGGCTATGGCACTGCCCCTGATACATGCATTTTTGGCACGTGAAATCAAATCTCCTCTCAGCGATGCCGGTCGTATAAGTATATTCTTAATCGTAAGATCACCCATTTCATTAATTGTAAAAAATTGAAATCGGGAGAACACTTTTCGATTGCTGAGTGGCTCTATAGCCTCAACAGGAATATGTTCCAGGTTGTCCTGCTCAAAAAGAGCCATATGAGATTCATTAAATAGCATGAAATTTTCCATGCCCTTTTCAACAGCCAGAATATCATTTGAAACCTGTGGAGGAAATTGAGAAAGGAGGTTTCTTACAACAGAGTAATCTGCAAGACTTTGTTCAGCGGGAAGCCAGACCTTATCCAGACTTTCCAGCCGGCTTGATTTGTAGACCGAAGTGTTTTCGGTATTATTTTTATCATTCTCTGTGCTCATAGTTCTACAGGGTGTGTAATCAGAGTCTCTATTTTCGTTCCGGAGCAAAGGCTGCCATGTCCGACCAGTAGATAGACCTTATTATATATAAACGGTTTTTTCACTTTTGGTCTTTACTTTCCACTGGAAATACTTTCCGTTTCATAAATAAAAATAGTAAGTAATTACCAACTGTGCAATTTATTTCCAGGTCACCAGGATCCTTTGCATTCACAGAGCTAACGATCTTCTATATATGTCTACACAAAACATTTCGACTGCAGTAAATGCAGGTAGCGGTATGAATTGATTGCGAGCCATCTGCAGGAATTGAATAAATGTCAGATTACATTATCAATGGGCTCAGGTTCCAAGTCTTTCAATAATTCCAACAACATCATCTGTGGAGAACGGAGTATTGAACTCAAAAGCGTACATAGTTTCACTATCTTTTAGATAGTCGGGACGATCATTTGTAACGACACGAAGAATCGTCCCTTTTCTCTCAATAAGCTCGAGTTTGTTTGAGCGAAAATGAACAATACATTTCGTTTTTTCTTTAAATTGTGCGATTGTGTAAATAAGAAGTCCACCGCGACTTATATTTAAAGTTTTTGCATAGTACTGAATTTCTTTTTTGTTAAGAGGGTTGTCAGCAAAAATGATAAGTTCCTTCAGGAAATCAAATCTTTCGTATTTTCGTCTTTCAAATAATGCCATATTTGTCTCTGGATAATTTACTCGGCTTCCTCAACACGGTTTCTTCCATTATTCTTCGCTCTATACAATGCTGCATCGGCACGATTAAGCATCTTGAAGCCATCTTCGCCATCATACAGTTTACTGACTCCAAAACTGCACGTCAATTTATCAATAGTAGGAAATTTGTGGGTAGAAATTTTTTCTCTGAGTTTTTCAGCGAGATCAATAGCATCACTGAGCAAGGTTTCAGGTAATAGTAAAACAAACTCTTCTCCTCCGTAACGAGCAAAGAAGTCAGTTTTCCGTATATTATGGTTAATAATTTCCACGCATTCGCGAAGTATATCATCGCCCACCTGGTGTCCGTAATTGTCATTGACTGCTTTGAAAAAGTCAATATCCATCATTATCAATGCAATGGGTCTTTCGTATCGTCTGGCTCTGTCCACTTCTTTTAGCAATTCAGTGCTGAATTTGCTGCGATTGAAAATTTCTGTCAGAGGATCTCGGGTTGAGAGGTCTTCAAAATGTCGTTTTTGCCTGTCGATTCCCGTTACGTCGGAAAGTATGACCAGCATTTCCGTATGACCGGGCAGCCTGTTGATTCGTAATAGATAAGAGCGAGCGTCTTCGGAGCTCTGGTCAATCGTCCACATTCTGACAATTGTATCCTGATCGGCATTATCTGAGACTTGTATTATTTGCTGGCAGAAACCACCCTCAGACTCAGGTTGATCTTCTCCTTCCAGCTCTATATGGTTTTCCAGTCTTATATTTTGTTTTTTGAAATCTTCGAAAGTCTGGCACCCAAAAAAACTTAAAATTGATTTGTTAAGATAGCTGATCTCCAGGTCATCGCAAATGAGATAAAACTCGGGAGAGTTATCCATAATCATGCGAATAAATTCGTTTTTTGCTTCAATTTCTTTTTGCTGTATAATGGAACGAGCTACATCACTCAGCATTTTAACCAGGTCATTTCTGTTAACAGGTTTTTTTAGATACTTATCGATTCCAACATCTATTGCTCTAATAAGAAACTCCTCATCATTATGAGCAGTTGTGATCATTATTGGAATGTCTTCGCCAATTTTCTTAATTTCACGGGCCATCTCAAGCCCATCCATTATAGGCATGCGAATATCGGTTATTACTATGTCCGGCTGGATTTTCTTAAACTGCTCAAGACCCTCTTTTCCATTGGTAGCGAGATAAAGTTTTCCAATTCTTCTTTCAAGAATACGTGCAAGCCGCTCCCTCAGATATTCTTCATCTTCTACATACAGCACAGAGACCTTTTTCAGGTTTCTTAGCAGATTTTTTTCTTTCAAATCAACGGAAACTGAGTCTTCCATAACAGGTAGTCCAGGTAATATATTCGGTCATGGATCTATCGGAAGTCTTTCGCTGTTTACTACTGACAACCGTACGATCAAGTTAAAATCAATTATTTAAGTTGGTTATCTTAGCGTTCTTAATGAAAGACTCCCTTTCATAAATTATCGGTCAATAACCCATGCTTTCATTATAAGACTTACTTTTAAAGCAAATAACATCAATCTGATATTCTGCAAACCGGTTGATCAAACTATTTTCCTTAAAAATTGACGATTATTTCAGCGAATTTATACCATTTGGACTTGATTAAACCATGAATCTGTTTCTTGACTCAGATTGCTTTATGGAAACGGTAATGCCAGATTTTCAATTTTGTTCTACATCATATCCCTGACCCTCAATTGCCAGTTTAAACTCAGGGATTCGAGAGTCATCTCCCTCAAAATTAATTGTAACATGACCGGATTCCAGATCTACATCCACCTGGTCTACTCCAGATAGCTCTTTAAGAGCCCCTTTTACACTCATAACACAGTGATTACAGCTCATTCCTTTTACATTTAATTCAACCTTTGTCATAACTCTCTCCTAATTTTTATGTAGTTTTTTTTCAGTAGAAATAATCTAATGAATGCTGCAATTATTTACCGGTAATTGGTTTCCAGCGCTTTAATAATAATGAGCTGGACACAACAGAGACGGAACTCATTGCCATGGCAGCTCCAGCAATGACCGGATTTAGCATGCCGGAAAAAGCAAGCGGGATACCCAGTATGTTGTAGATAAATGCAAAAAATAAATTCTGTCTGATTTTTCCCAGTGTCGCTCGGGACAGGCGAATAGCATCCACAAGACTCAGCAGGTCATTTCTCATTAAAGTAATGTCAGAGGTTTCGATGGCAATATCTGTCCCGGCTCCAATAGCAAAACTCACATCTGCCGAGGCAAGAGCCGGTGCATCATTGATTCCATCACCGACCATGGCGCAAATCTCACCCTGAGATCTTAATTTTTCCACTTCCTTTGCTTTGTTTTCGGGAAGAATCCCTGCGCGAAATTCATCAACTCCTGATTCGGCAGCGATGGCTGCAGCTGTCTGTTCATTGTCACCCGTCAGCATTACTGTTTTAATTCCCATTGAACGCAGTTGGGATATCGCTTCTTTAGATGTTTTTCGCAGTTTATCGGCGATAGCAATATAACCAAGTATATGTTCCTCTTCAGCAATTCCAATTATTGTTCTTCCTTGAGAAATTACATCGCTGTACAGTTCCGGCAGATCCAGCGATGGGTTTCTATTTTTCAGGAAATCCGGTGAGCCAAGAGCAATTGATTTTCCGTTCACAGTACCGGTTACACCTCTACCTGTCTCGGAACGAAATGATTGCACAGGATTTGGAACTATCTGAAGCGTATCAGCATATACCATGACAGCATGTGCGAGTGGATGTTCAGATGATTGCTCAAGGCTCGCTGCTATCCGGACGACCTCTACTTCTGAGTATCCCGCTGCCGGCAGAATTTCAGTTACAGAAGGTTTCCCTTCCGTAAGAGTTCCGGTTTTATCCATAATCACTGTTTTGATTTTTTCTGCAGTCTCCAGAGCTACGGCATTTCTCACAAGAATTCCTGATTTTGCACCCAGTCCACTGCCGACCATTATGGCTGTGGGGGTCGCAAGCCCCAGAGCACAGGGGCAGGCGATGACAAGGACTGCGACAGCATTAATAAGAGCCAGAGTAAAATCACCGACAAACAGGAACCATCCGGAGAATGTTAAAATGCTTATACTGACAACCACCGGTACAAAGATCCCCGAGATCCTGTCAGCCAGACGCTGTATGGGTGGGTGAGTACCCTGGGCCTGTTCTACAAGACGAACAATGCCAGCAAGCGCAGTTTCAGATCCAATACCTTCGGCTTCAACCCGAAGGGCTCCTTGCTGATTGATTGTTCCAGCGAAAATCCTGTCTCCATCTCTTTTATCAACAGGTATGCTTTCACCGGTAAGCATTGCCTCATCCACAGATGAGGTCCCATCAATAACCTTACCGTCTGCAGGAAAGCTTTCGCCGGGACGAACATGAAAAATTTGACCGGGCATCATTTGCAGAGAAGGGATTTCGACAACTTCACCGTTAATTTCAACACGGGCCATTTTGGGTTGCAGATGTAATAGTTCTTTTATTGCATTTGATGTCTTACTCTTCGCACGAGCTTCTAGAATTTTGCCCAGAAGTACAAGCGTAATGACTACAGCGCCTGCTTCAAAATACACATGAAGAGTAAGGTTGAGGATGACAACAAACAGACTGAAAAAATATGCCATGGATGTTCCCAGTGCCACGAGTACATCCATATTTGCAGCACCGCTTCGGAGCGATTTGAATGCACCGCGGTAAAAGCGATATCCAACAATGAACTGAACGGGAGTTGCCAGTGCCAGCTGTATCCATCGGTTCAGCTCAAAACTCATTCCAAGCAGCATGGGGATCATTTGGGCCAGCAGTGGGAGGGTCAGAATTGCCGAAACTGCAAAAATTGTAAGCTCTTTGTGATAGATCTTTTTCTTTCGGACCTCTTCTTTCTCCTGCTCTTCGATCAATCGTTCAGGATTGATCTCTTCTGCCCCGTAGCCAATTTTTTCAATAGCCGAGATTATTTCGGAGGCGCTACTGTTATCTTTTACAAGTACTCTTGCTTTTTCAGAGGCCAGGTTAACGGCAACTTCAAGACCATCATTTCTATTCAGTACCTTCTCTATACGAGCAGAGCAGGCAGCGCATGTCATTCCCGTAATAGATAGTTCTATTACTTTGATTTTGTTCGGATCGGACAGAGTGGATTCTGCTGTTGAACTCATATTACTATAATACCCCCAGAGGGTATCAAGGGCAAGAAAAAATAATAATGAAATAGAGATTGTGAAACGGAGTTGATTATACAATTGTATTTTCGTATCAGTCAGGTAGAGTATTCCGAAACATCAGAAATAATTTTACTCTTTATGACGGTTATTTCAGGTCCGTTCTGGGTCCGTAATCAATTGTTCGCTTCTGATAACTCCGACTTCTACCCCATGAGAGACTATTTGAGTTTTATTTTCTAATGAAGAAATGTTCCGATATCTTCAATCTTTGGATTGCTATCCAGTACTTCGCGTAATCTTGCTGCCAGTACAGTTTTTGAAAACGGCTTTTGAATGAAATGGACCTCCTCTTTCAATATACCCTGTCGAGTGATAACCTCGTCCGTATAGCCGGACATGAACAGGCATTTGAGATCCGGATAAAAAGACTTCACTTTTTTTGCAAGGTTCCCACCGTTCATTTCAGGCATGACCACGTCTGTCATAAGCAACTTTATATCGTCGGAGTTTTCAATCACTATACGTATAGCCACTTCCGGTGTTGTAGAGGATAACACCACATATCCGAGATTTTCCAGCATTCGTTTTACCATGTTCAGAACTACGGGCTCGTCTTCAACCAGTAGAATCGTTTCAGTTCCCCGGGAGGCAACGTTAATAGGGATTTCTTCCCTCGGAAGATCAGAATAAACAGCATGTCGGGGCAAGTAAATCTTGAAGGTTGTACCATGTTCCAGTTCGCTATAAACATTGATGAAACCTTTATTCTCTTTAACGATACTATGGACTGTAGCCAACCCCAGTCCGGTCCCTATGTCCACTCCTTTGGTAGTAAAAAAAGGCTCGAAGATTCTGTTCATCGTTTGTTTGTTCATGCCACAGCCATTATCACTCACGGATATCAATACATATTCGCCTGGTGAAAATTCTGTTTTTTCGGCACAGTAAGCGTCATCGAAAGTCACTTTATCCGTTTCGATAGTGACCCGGCCTGTATGGACAATAGCATCCCTGGCATTGACACACAGGTTTGCCATAATCTGGTCGATCTGGGAGGGATCCATTTTGACTGGCCATAAATCTGCCCCTGGCAGCCATACCAGTTCGATATCCTCGCCAATAAGCCGCCGGAGTAACTTAAGCATTCCCTCAACAGTATTGTTCAAGTCCAGGATCTCAGGGGTAATGGTCTTCTTTCGGGAAAACGTCAGCAATTGCCGTGTTATTTCTGCAGAACGAAGACCGGCTGTCAGGATTCCTTCAATATTTTCGCGAAAAGGTGCATCGATGGCCATATCATCAATGTTTACGTCTTCCATGGCCATATCTGCGCATCCAATGATCACCCCCAGCATATTGTTTAAATCATGGGCCACACCGCCAGCCAATTGCCCGACGGCTTCCATCTTCTGGGAGTGAAGAAACTTCTCTTCGAGTATTTTTTTTTCGGTCACATCTTCTTTGATAGCTACATAATGGGTAATGTTATTTTCTGCATCTTTAATCGGCGAGATGGTCGCCTGTTCCCAGAATAACTCACCGTCCTTTTTCCGATTGTGTAACTCTCCTTGCCAGATTCCCCCCGAACTAATGATACTCCACAGTCGTTTATACTCTGCGGCCGGTATTTTACCGGACTTAAGGATTCTTGGGTTCTTTCCCAGGGCTTCTGCATGAGTATATCCGGTAACCTGGGTGAATTTTGTATTAACGAATTCCATTCTACCGGAAAGATCGGTGATCATGATAGAGACCGGACTTTGTTCAACTACCTGATAAAGCTTCTGGATGGACTCCTCCGCCTGTTTGCGCTCGGTGATGTCGCGACCGATAGAAATGGCTCCGCATATCTGCCCGTCTGCTCCGTGCTCGGGTGCGATGAGAACGATGCCGGTACTTACTTCGCCCGTTGGTGCGGGTAGTCGCATTTCAAACTCGCGTTTCTCACCTGTGGCGAGCGTGTGTTCCAGCATACGCTGATAGGCTTCCGTTGTCGAGGCGGGATTGGTTTCCCGCAGCGTCCTGCCGAGCATTTGCTCGGCCTTGACGTCAGAGAGACGCTCCAGTGTGGGATTGACATAGGTGCGGCGGCCTTCGCGGTCATAACGAACAAGGGAGACAGGCAAATTCTCTGCCAGGGAACGGAATTGTTGCTCGCTGGCCTGCAGGTTCCGATACATAAGCAGGCTGGTCAGTCCTTCTTCCAGCCGCCGGCCGATCTCCTGAAGTAACCTTTCGTCCTCACCAGACCAGACACGGGAATGGGAACACTGATGCAGTCCGAACTGCCAGGGTTTGTCCTGTTTGGGATGCAAGGCCATTAACATTAGTGACTTGACAGAGTACTGTTCTGACAGGAATGGAGGGAGGGGATATTCACCTTCGGGCCCGAACTTCACCGGGCCGTCAATGCCCAGCACAATGCGAAATAAACCCTCCATTTCTTTTCCCATCGGTACAACCTTCCCCTGGGCAAGGGCACCGGGATATTCGGGTCGGGTGCGTTCCATCGGCACCCGAAACCCATCCACGCAGGGATCGCAGGGATAGACAAGGAATGCCCGGTCACAGTCGAAGATAGCAAGCACGACATCCAGTACATCGCTCATCATCTGTTCGATATCATTCGTACCCTGTATGGCGCGATTGATCCGATCCAAATATTCAAAGAAGCGCAAATGAGCCAGACTTACTTCCTCCATGCGTTTGCGCTCGGTAATATCGCTTCCAATCATAATAACACCGACCACTTCGCCGTTCTCACTACGTTCAGGAAACATGCGTATCAGATGAATTTGTGCATCTCCGTCTGGGCCCAGGATTACTTTTTCAATCTCTCCTGCCTCACCGCTGGCAATTACGGTATCCAGCAATTGCGCGTAATCTTCGTATGATCCATCGGGATAATACTCGCGTGGGGTTGTGCCGATCATTGCGGCAGCACTGCTTCCTAAAGTGCGTTCAAGCACCGGATTGACGTATACCGTAATACCTTGCCGATTGTAGCGGACAATGTTGTCCGGCAGATTCTCTGCCAGACTGCGGAACTCACGCTCACGCTGTACCAGTAGGGTTGATGCTTGTTTGCGCTCAATGGCAATACTGACCAGATGGACGGATTTTTCGATGAGAGAAATGTCGAATTCCGTAGGCGAATGCACTTCACGATGATATATGGCGAATGCGCCCAGCACCTGGCCGGCGGAAGAACGGATAGGCTCAGACCAGCATGCGCCCAATCCAGCCCTGGCCGCGACCTCTTTGTAGGGCGCCCAGTAGGGATGCGTCATGATGTCGTCGATGATGACGCGCTCCCCGGTGGCGGCGGCCGTCCCGCAACAGCCGACGCCAATGCCAATCTCTATCCCATCGATCGCGGCGTTATAAAAATCTGGCAGGCCTGGAGCGATAGCCTCGCCGAGTCGTTTGCCCTGACTGTCCAGCAACAGGATGCTGCAAATCGTCCCGGGACAAAGTTGCTCCACGCTGCGCACAATTCCCTCGAGTATGGCTGAGAGCGGATCGCCTCTGGAAAGCCGCTCCAGGGTCATACTGCGAAAATGTTCATACTTTTCCATCTGCTTGCGCTCGGTGATATCGCGGCCAAATGCGAGGGTGCCGATGATTTTTCCTGCCACGTCGCGCTCCGGCACGACGACGATCCGGTCGATGTAGGTCTGGCCGCCTTTTGTATGCCATAACATTTCAATGGTCTCGTGGCATCCTGTCGCAATCGCCCACTGCGCGGCTTCGACAATATCGGCGAAACGGCCGTCAGGCCACATATCAATGGGTCGGCGGCCGATCACCTCGTCCGCACTGGCAATCCCAAGATCCTTGACCAGACGGTTATTGAGGTAGCGAATGCGATGTTCGAGGTCGTAACGGATAATGAGATCCGGTGAGCTTTCTACCAGGCTGCGGTAATTCTGCTTGTGTAAGGCAGTATCGCTCTTTTTTTGCAGGGCCCGCTTCACGGAAGATCCAAGACGTTTTATATTATTCCTGAGGACGAAATCGGTCGCACCATGCGTCATAGCTTCAATAATGGCCTCCTCTCCCGGAGAATGGGACACGAAGATAAAGGGGGCTTGTGGACACAAATCACATGCAAGCTTGAGTGCAGACATACCGTCGTACATCTTCAGGTTGTAATCTGAGAGGATTAAATCTATCTCAGTAAATTGCAGTGCCCCATGAAACTCATCACTTGTATGAACAAGGGTAATACGGCAAGTAAAGCTCGCCTCCTCAAGAGTGGCCCTGGCAGGTTCAGCATCCACTGGATTGTTTAGTAAGTGCAGGATATTGATAACAGGATTCATATTGAACCCTCTGTTATTGTTCGGATCAATTCATAAGATCGAACATACATTGTTTTTCTTCGATGTGTTCTATGAAATCGGGACCCGTTAAGAAAACTCGGGAGCATGACGAGCCCAGAAAAAAAGATGAAAAAGCATTTCATTAGAACCACTCCGTGAGAGATAAACCAAATTGTTGCATGTCATGGACCGCTTAAGGACTCGGAAAGCCCCATTAACTTTCGCGGGCCCCGATTAGATAACATAGTACTGGAAGGGTCACTAACGTGCAAGAAATAAAAATATACCTCTTTTGTGGTGTGCAGGAAAGGAGGCTAATGATTGTGGCCCCGAACTGATAGAAAATAGCCGTTATGAAGGTAATTGGTTTTAATGTTTCTTAAAACTCTTTTCT